>JAVZCK010000005.1 GCA_038874435.1 Thermoplasmata archaeon | reverse complement strand
CAGAGAGTTGATTGGGATTAGAAATTACAATGGCTGGATTTATCTGGCTGAGAAGAACAACACAACCTGGAATGCGGGCAAAGTGCGAGAAACAAATGGGAGCTGGAAGATGGGGTTTGATTTTGTTTCCATCCCGGGTGAGAAGTACTTTGTCTGGGCAGATAATGGGAGCGGTGAGTATCAGATTCATCTTTACATTGATTCCATGGTGATAGAGCAGAAGGAAACTGTGCTCACAGAAGGTGCAGGCAGAAAAGTAATGCCAAGGATGTTTGAGAGCAATGGGAAATGCTACATTATCTGGGAAAGCACGGAAACATTTTACTGGAACATTTTTTATGCAGAAGTAATTGAGCACACAGTGAGTTCAATCAAGCAGATAAGCAATGTGAACACTGCAGTGTCTCTTGAAATGAAGGATGGTTATCCGGTTGCAGGTGCAACAAATTGTGAGTTTGCATTTGATGAGTTTGGATACATCCATGCTGTTTGGATTGAAAACACAAGCGGTACGGCAGTAGTGGTATATGCAACAAACTGGGAGGAGCCAGAGGAAATTGTGGAAGATATAATTGAAGAAGTCCAGTTAATCCCGGATGACGCATTTGATAAGAATCCAGAGGAGAGGAAGCAGGCATTGAGCAACAAGTATGAAGCGTTGATAAGCATGATTGAGGCGAATGACAGGCAGGGTGTGAAAAACAAAATTGAGAAGGACATAATGCCAAAGATAAGAGGCGATGAGAATTCGTGGGTGAAAAACAGTTTCTTTGCAGAGAAGTTAATCACAAGCACGAACACAGTGTATGCTACAAGTGGTGCTGGCATTGGAATTACACTTAACGCACCAACCACAACATCTAATTCTGCAACGCTTTCATGGCAGATTACATGGATACCCAACTGGAACACAAGAAACTTAACACTTTACTGGGGCACTACAACAAACTACGGGAATTCCATTTATCTAAATCCAGATAGTACGAGTTATACGCTTACAGGCTTAACTCCAAACACAATGTACTATTACAAGTTACAAGCCACGGAAAAATATAGCACAGATGGGCAACTTGCAACAGCCACAGCAACTGCTACGGGAACCTTTACAACTTTCAATGCAAAGATATACAATGTTTACATTGTCCCTGCAAGTCCAGAGGGAACAAGTATCAAGATTACATGGCAGACAGACCCTGCAACAAAACCCTACAATAATTATGTGGGTTATGGCACAAACACGAATTCAATGACGATAAAACAAGAGTCAACCTCTACTACAGCAACCACATCACACAGTTGCACGCTCACTGGTTTGACAAAGGGAAGCACATACTACTATTATCTCTATGTGACTGAGCCCTATGTGAGATACCCAGTCTCAGGCTATTACAGTTTCAAAGCAGAGGCGGTAATATTGAGCGAAATCCAGGTAAGCACGACAGCAAACTCGGTAACAGTGACCTGGAAGACAAACTGGGCAAGCGACAGTGTGCTCCACTATGCAAAATTGTTGCCTGTAGATGAATACGGGAACTATGACTGGGTCTGGTACAGGGTTTCAAACACAGCAGTTGTAACCAGTCACTCCATAACCCTTTCTGGTCTTGCAGCATCTAAAGAATACAGATTCAGATTATCCTCTACAGTGAATGGCGTGACTGGGTGGTACATGCCCCCAGATAATTATACCACTTTCAGAACAAAGATGGGAATGCTTTCATGCTATATTACCCAAGATTACTCGCAGTGGCCAGTTGAGAGATGGGGTACAAGTTTCTGCTGGCGACTGAGTGAAAAGCCAGATAGTATTGTCTTAAAAGTGTATAAAATGGATGGTTCGCTGATTTATACTATTATTGTGCAACCAGAAAGTGCAAATCAATCCTATTTATTCTGGACACAGAAACTGCGAGACAGTAATGGTGCTACGAATAATCCACTGGTGCCGAACACAAACTATAAGATAGAGGGAGTATTTACAAAGAATGGTTGGACTGTGAACAGCGGGAGGATACCGATGGTGTATGTGCAGGATACAGATAATGATGGATTGCCTGATGCAGAGGAATTGACACCATGGGAAGTGAGGGCAGATATTGATGGTAATGGCGTAATTGGAAATATTGAGAAATGGAAGACCACATCAGACCCTGGTTTGGTCCATACAGATTCTGACGGGGTTTCCGATGGAGAAGAGAAAATAAGGTACAAAACAGACCCAGGCACAAGCGATACAGATTGGGATGGCGTAAGTGAACCATCAGATATAAATCCGTTACAGAACACAAAATTAAAGGTGAGGATAAGTGAAATAATGGCATGTAACTGGTATTGGGGAAGTGGTGCATCTTATAAGGCCAAAGTGCAGATAGATAATGATGTGTTTTGGACATCTGGATTACAGTGGAATTATCAACCGGGGCAGGTTCCACATCTTTGGCCGAACTGGGAAATTGTGAAGGACATGCCTGATAACAGGTGGACTAGTTATGCCATAAAAATTTCTCTCTATGTGCAGAGGACGGTTAGTGAACAGCAATGCGACATTGGGAAATGGTGGTATGATGGAAAAACGCTTACAATCACATATGATACAGAGAATGGGCGATGGAGCGGGGATGATTATATTGGAGACAACACAGGATACAGACACTCTGACGGTGGTGAGGATGGAAATGCAAACAACCAGAACGAGTTAGACCACCATATTTGGTTTGATGTGGTAATGAATGATCTGGACAATGATGGGATACCGTATTGGGAGGAAGTAAATAAATATTGTACGGATCCTAGTGATGCAGGATGGGTAGGATATTTTGTTATGGATGATATTTATCCTGATATTTCTGCTGTCATAATCAATTATGCAAGAGAAGTGAAAGACCATACTCCATTAACAGACGCTAGAGTTTTCCATGGAACATGGACCAGAGCACAATTAAAAAATGAGCTTATAGAGAAATGGAAACAGGGCATGGTTGGGGCAGTCCTTGTGGGACATGCTCCACCTGCATATTATTTTTATGACAATAATCCTCCAGTATGGGGAGGGTTTATGCCTCAAACTCATATTTCAGATCTCTATTATGAGGACCTTGACGGTATTTGGGACGGCGGAGATGGAAGCATGGAACATCCATTTAGAGTGCATACGGGAGATGTAAACCCTGAGATTTGGATTGGTCAGTTAAGACCGACAACTGTTGACCACAACACAGCAGTTCAGTCTTTAAGAGATTATTTTACACGTGCAATAAATTATCTCCATGGTACTCTTACACGACCTAATAAAGCGTTGGTATACATAGATGACCCATGGGAACCTGATGTTTGTGGGGCGATACCGCCAATTAGAGACGCTTTTAGAGAGGTGTGTGTAGTAAATACTATGGCCCAAACAACTCCTGAGGATTACATAAATAGGTTGACAACTGAGGATTACGCTTTCGTGCATCTAATGGCCCACGGGTCTCCTACGGCACATTTTGTAGATGTGCTGCCTGCAGATCGCCATGTGACTTCTGAGAAAATTCATAACAATAATACAAAATCATTTTTTTATCTTCTCTTTTCTTGTAGCAATGCAGCTTATGATACAGTGAATTATATTGCTGGCGAATATGTATTTGGGGCGACACAGTTTGGCCTTGCTGCGATGAGTTCCTCAAAGGTGGGTGGAATGCTTGGCTATGAATTTTTCTACTCTCATATTAACCGAGGAATGTGCTTAGGCACTGCCTGGTTCATGTGGTGGTGTGATTACGGGATGACGGCAAATACTCCAGACCAAGAGGCATGGTTTGGTGGGATGGTATTTGTTGGTGACCCTTCACTACCTACATGGAGGTGAGAAATTGGAAAAGAAAAAAGCATGGTGCGCACTCCTAACTATTTCACTCGTGATTAATTTTATTTTAGCAATTTTTTGTTTTGGAAAAACACTGTGGAACCAGCCACCGAAAGCTTATGCATCCTGTGCGAGTGAGGCAGATGTAGGTGAGGCTGTTTTATTTTTGGGTGTAGGCGTAGATTCTGACGGAGGTATCGTTCTTGAGGAATGGGATTTTGATGGAGATGGTATATATGATTGGAATTCGCGGGAAGCGAATGAGTTTTTTGGAGTTTGGTGGTATTATAATCGTACAGGGACATACACAGCAGTTTTCAAAGTTACCGACGATTGTGGTGCTATTGCAAAGGTAACGCGTACAATCTATGTGGAGGAAGGGTTAAAATTTTCAATTTCTTTGGTAAAGAAATCGTTCAGAGTAGGGGAAACAATAAATGTTACTGCAACTCTTCAAAATATAAAACACGAGGTAATTTGTGTTGACGACTTATGGTGGGGATGTAAAATAAGTATAGACTATTTTATAATGCACAACGGTTCAATACTGCCCCGAAGGTACCCGGTCATCCCTGGCGTGCCAGAAAGAGTAGCTCTAATGCCTCAACAATCAATTAATGAAACAATAGATTTGTGGGAGTGTTATGATTTCGGTAATCTTACGGGTCATTTTTCACTCCAGGCAAAATATACTTCACGAGGGTACGAGGCTTATTTATGGCATTACACTCTTTATTCAAACATCATAGATTTTACACTAGAGCGATGAAATGGTTGGGCCCCACCACTGTGTTGCTCACCTCAAGCAATACCGATGCAATAGATGTCCATGCTGCTGTGCCAGGCATCTGGCAACTGCCATTCAGAATGCCAAAGACGGAAAAGAAATTGCATGTGGTCTGGCGTGACTATGACGACTGGTATTCCATGCTCTGTTATGCTAGTTTTGATGCAGAACTAACTCAAACAGGAGCGTCGCAGAGGCTAAAACTGGATACAAACTACACCGAGCTTGTTATGGACAGACAGGGGCATCCGCTACTGGGCTTATTTGAGCCAACAATAGCCACGGGCTACTTCGGTGAGGTTTATATAGCCTTTGCTCGTTATGGAACTGAGCGAGGCATTGGAATGACAACGAATTATGAGGAACCTGGAGAGGTTGTAGTCGTGTGGACAACAAATGTACTTAGTTCTGGGAAGTTGGTGAGCTTTGTAAACTCAAACAATGTTATTTTCTGCATCTCATTGAAGGGCTATGCGGATTGGCAACCATGGAATTCGAATTGCCACTACGATATAGAGTACATCCAGAAAGTAAAGCCATTTGTAAAGGCACTTATAAACAAGTTCTGGAATGTTGACCCAGATGCCTACAGGAGGATATTAGTGTATCAAGTAGATAATGAGATGAATCATGAAATATATACTCCAGTTTTTGGAGAGTTATGGATAAGAACTGGTGTGGGACATCATCCTTGGTGGAATAGAGATTTGGAGATCACATTACTTGCAGGAGGTAGCAAGGCAATCAGAGATGCAGAAATAGAGATGAGCGTTGCCCAGAGAATCGGGAAAACCACTCTGATTTGCATAAATCCAAGCTATGATATTATTGCAAATGGGATGGGGAGACCAGAGCAGATTCCGAAGGGATATGACGGACTCAAGTATTATCTTAAATTAATTTTAGATAAACCAGAGGCCAGGGTAGATTTGATTGGGCTTGATTACTATCCAGGGACATGGGTATTAGGCGTAACCGAAAACGATCTGAAAGAAATCGTGATGATGTTATGTGATGATTTTGGTACTCAAAGTAGCTACCACAAAAAGATAGTAGTAGCAGAGACAGGGTTCAGCACTTGGGGGTACAGGCCAGAAAGCCATCAAAAAAATTTCTACCGAACCATTACTTCATACCTTGTAAATTATTACCAAAATGACGGAAAAGAGAAAGGGTTTGTTGGAATCATGTGGTACGAGTTTATATCTAAAGATGAAGGAGGGGCTCCTCACGAAGAGTACTTTGGTGTACTTGTAAGGGACCCAGATGGTACAGTATATAGAACAAAGGAAGTGTGGGGATGGTTAAAGAATGATATCCACCCGTGAATGTATTAAAGGGTTCACAAAATTCGCCAATGACCAACCTATAACTTTAGGTTTGTTGTTTATTTGGCCATTACTTGCTGTTGGTTGGATTATTTTAAAATACTATTTTCGATATCAATGTTTTGTAGGTGATTTTATCATTTTAGGTTTTTTAAGTTTTGTTGCAATATTTTTCAGTCTCGTATATGCAATTCGTGGCATACGCATATATCATTTTTCCTATGTCAGAAAACTTACTTCTATCGGGTTTGTTTTGTTCTCATTTATTCCTTCGCTTTATTCCTTCCTTCTCGTTTTAGAGTGGATGAAAATAGAAGTAAAAGTAAACTTGTGGTTTGGTGTGACTAGGACACATATTTCGATTGTGGTTCTTGTTATTGAGACTATCTGGGCACTTGTGTTTCTTCTAGCGGTCCTCGCCGTAGCGCGTTATGACAGACAAAAAGAAGGAAACATCCACATGCTAGATGTAATTACCCTCCTCATTTGTGGGATGTTACCTCTGATTTGCGGGACCATATGGGGGATGCTATGATGGAAAATTCTCCTCAGCGGGTTGAGGAAAACCTACTAAAAAGACGTAAACTTGTCGTTTCTGTTTACTATCTTATTATCGGCATGGCATATACCATGCTTGATCTTCCTACCCATGATATATTCGCTGTTTTGTACGTGTTTAGGATTTAAATCAAATCTCCTTCTCTCAATTTTTACCTTCGTATGTGTCCTCTCATTATTGCCTGCTTTGATTCTCATCCTAGGAACATTATCGTTATATCTCCAGAAAAGTGGTAAACATCAGAAAAAGCTGGTTAAAAGGTGCAAAAGTAAACATTTCAATATCGATTGTATGGCTAACTATACTATGGTCATATTTTATTTATATATCTAGGTTTTACTGACCGTCCGAAAGGATAACATCCAACTTATAAATCATGCCAAAAATGTACATAGAGTATTTTTGAAAATAATTTTTTGGTAATGAAAAACATCTAATCTGAGTATCCTAGAAAGAGAAACTAAAAAACAAAAAGAAAAATTTGTCCAAGTAGTGATAGATTGTGCGTCCCTCCCATCTACCCTGACGCCACCACTGTGCATGCTCTCTGTACATGAAGTAATGATTATATTGGTTATGTGGTTTCAATTTTACTATTGGGAGGCTCCGCCGCAATGCCATCACATAATGTATTCCGATTTCCTCAAACGCTTTCATTTTCCTCCGTGGAATAATTCTTCCTAGTGTAAACCTTCCACAGATACTCTACTGTCTTCTTTTTACTTCGTTTGAGAGCAGAGTCATACTTGCTTGTAATACAAAATTCTCGTGTATCCTACTAGCTCACCATAACTCGAGCTAAAAGCCCCTCATTTCCACAATTTTTTCGTCAATTTCTTCTACCATTTTCTGTTGTTTCAGCCAGAATTCTGGTTTTCTGGTTTCAACAAGCTCTTCAACTGTTTTTCCCCGCTGTTCAACCCATGTGTAGTACTTCAAATTGAACCATCGCTTCCTTCTCTGGAATGTGGCCTCCTCTATCCAGTCAAGTTTCGGATTGAACACTGTCTCGTGCACAGCCCTTGCACTTGCTCTGTCTATTTTACCGTAGTTCTTCCTCATGTCCGCAAGCACAGAATAATACCTGTCAATTGAATCAGTCGCAATCGTAAATATCACATCGTCCTCATCCATTTCGTAATACTTCGCTGTCTTTATTGCCCCAATTATGTTGCAGATGCCTGAAATCCCAAAAACTGTGGACATGAACTCAACCGTTTGCTTTGGAATCCCAAGCTCTTTCCGCAGGTACTCCATTCCACCTGGCTCACTCAAAAGTTGGAGTCCACGTTTACATTCAATGTCATCAATGCACATGATTGCGTCCATCATCATCACATTGTGTATCCATGTGACATGCTTATCCCCTATGCCCTGAATATCATGCCCACCAAAGCCATTAAGGAAAATAGTGGGGCACTGGATTGGCTCAAGCCCTATTGTTTTTGCCTCATAAAACTCCTGTTTTATTCGCTCGCCAGCAGCAATTGTGCCTCCAGAGCCCATTGCCGAAACAAAGGCAGCCACTCTTCCGTTCCCTATACCTTGTTCCTTCAATTCCTTTACCACATGCAAAATTGTGTTTCCAGTCACATAATAGTGAAATCTGTAATTCCCAAACTCTGCAAACTGGTTCAGCACACGAATCTTCTTATCTTTTTCGGCCAGTTCCTCTGCCTTATCGT
Organism: Thermoplasmata archaeon; assembly: GCA_038874435.1. Lineage (NCBI taxonomy): Archaea > Methanobacteriati > Thermoplasmatota > Thermoplasmata > Thermoplasmata archaeon. Next base: position 114,695 of record JAVZCK010000005.1, on the reverse strand, counting down.
AGATTTCCTTCACATTGCTCTCGCATCCAGGCGTTTTAATGTAATCTGCACCGTACCATTTTATCAACTCAAATCGCTCTTTTGACATCAATTCTGGAAGAATTACGATCGACGCATAACCCATTCTAGGTCCGACATAAGCACCGCCGATGCCATAGTTTCCTGTAGATGGCCATACAAGTTTATGGACACCAGGTTCTATCTCTCGATGCACCTGCTTTTCAATTGCACAGGAGTAAGTAGCCCCAACCTTATGGCTACCTGTAGGAAATTCTTTTCCATAGAGAATTACGATGTTTGGTTTAACACCAGTTAATTGCTTTGGCAGCACAAAATAGTATGGTCTGTTTTTCTCATCAACCCATGTTATGTTGTAGAGATTTATTGGGTTTAAAGCATCCTTTTTCTTTTTTGCCTCAATTGCCTTTGCCCTTATGTCCTTCTTTATTTTCTCTGGATTAAGCATTTCCTCAAATGTGGGTCCAAAAACCAGTTTCTTTGCCATGCTTTTCACCACCGCAGGAAATACAATCTCAGATTAAAAACCTTTTCAAACTGCTTAGTGTGATGATTGACTCGTAATCTATCGCGAGTTTATCAGCAATCTCTCTAGGAATCCCATGTTTTCGCAGTTGCTTCCTGAATCGATAAACAGCCCATCTTCTTCTATGTCCCAGTATCAAATAACAAAAAATGAGGCGGAGAAAGAGGGCTGGTAGATGTGCCAGAATAAAGCAGAGGACCTTCACCGCTCTGCTCAATCTTCTTCCTCCAGTTTCTTTGAGACCTTTTCTTTTACTTTCTTCTCAATTTCTTCATCAATATCTTCATCATCTCCATGGAGACCCTCACGCATCAGTTCTCCGAGATTTCCAGCAATGTTCAGATTTGCCATATACTCGGATGTTAGTTCGTATGCTTGCTTCTTGTCCATCCCCGCTTCAACAAGCGTTTTGTAGAATGTCGCAACGGCCTCCGCGAACTTCTTGGATTGCTCCTTCCCATAGAGCACATCCGTGAGTGCGTTCAGCAACGCCGGTACTTTCTCTGAAACCACTGATAGAACTTTTTCCAGCTCCTCCACATCTTTCTCATCGTCCGTATCAATTTTTATTCTCTTTTCCTTTTGTTCGTTTTGCTCGGGCATTTTTATCACCAATTCTTTTAATGCTGCACAACTACTTAAGCAAACCGAGCAATTTTAGCCACTTGTTGACCAATTCACTTGCTACCCTGTATCTGTTTCCTCTGCCCTCCACTTTCTCCACAGCACCCATTTCCAGAAGCATCTTTAGCTTTGTTCTAACGGTGGCTCTCGAACCCTTGCCCCTCCGTTTCCGCAATTCTTCGGCAATTTCAGATATGTTTGCCTCCTTTTTTTCAAAAAGCAGAGAAACGATTTCAGCAGCAATAGGGTCCTTCAGCTCTGGGAGGAGAATCTCAGGGGTGACTTTGCCATACTGGAGATATAGTTTTAAAAGATTGAGATAGTTTGCAGCAAGAGTATTTGTCTGGGCTATTGCCTCAGCAGTCATTTTGTATGGATTGAGCAGTGATGCCACAAGCTTTTCCAGTTCTTCTATTCTTTTCGTTAGATACTTAATCTCGTCCTTCAGGTTTTCTGCCACGAAACAGAGAAGGCACGCACGCTATTAATTGTATCCATTCCCGTACAATTTTGCTGAACTCCCCTACCACTTTTTGTTCTCTCCTCCCCTTTCTGGCTCTCTCAGCATCTATCACAAAGGTTATTTACTGCTTTTCCTATTCCTCAAACATATGCACGCAGATGCAATTAAGTGCGTCAACCTTTCCAGGGATTTCAGAAGCAAGGGCAAGACCGTTCATGCACTCAAGGACATAAATCTCACGGTAAAAAAAGGAGAATTGTTTGGCTTGCTCGGACCGAATGGGGCAGGCAAAACCACATTGATAAAAATTCTCACCACACTTTTGCTTCCCACCTCTGGTAAAGCTTATGTCTATGGCTACGAAGTGGAAAAGGAGTTTCGGAAAATCAGGCCGATAATCAACATGGTAGCTGGCGGTGAAACCTCTGGCTATGGTTTGCTCACAGTTTTTGAAAATCTCTGGATGTTTTCCCAGTTCTATGGAATCCCGAACAAGGTGGCAACAGAACGAATAAATTCAATGCTGGCACGACTTCGCATTCAAGAACTTGCGAAAAGAAAGGTGAGAGCCCTCTCAACAGGCGAAAGGCAGAAAGTGAACATAATCAGGGGCTTCATGACAGAACCAATGATTGTATTTCTCGATGAGCCAACGCTGGGACTGGATGTGGAGACGGCAAGAATGATAAGAAAGTTCGTGAAGGAATGGATTGCTGAAAACAAGGAAAGAACTGTGCTGCTTACGACCCACTACATGATGGAGGCAGATGAGCTTTGCGATAGAATAGCAATAATTGACAGAGGAAAAATAATCGCATTGGATACCCCTTCAGAACTTAAAAAGCTTGTAAAATCAGATGTTTCTATAAACCTCGAAATTAAGCCAGCGATTAGACTTGACTGGCTAGGAAAGATTGAAGGCATTGTGGGACACACTGCATCCCAGCAGGATGGAAAGGTAAAATTGAGATTGGTGGCGAAGGATGATGCGGTGGTGGGCGAAGTTGTATCTGGGATTTACAGGGAAAACGGTAAAATTGTATCGCTCCACAAGGATGAACCCACGCTTGAAGATGTGTTTCTAAAGCTTACGGGCAGAGGGTTAGAATGAACACGGTCTTGCTGAACCTCCGCGCAATTCGAGGAAGGGCATATCCCAGAATAGTCGGCTTAACCCGTGAACCTTCCTGGATTTTCTGGGAAACTGTGCTTCCGCTTCTCAGCATCTCTGCTTTTATCTATGTTTACAGGAGTTTGAATGCCCCTGCGATGTATGAAGGATTTGTGGTGCTTGGCGGAGTTATGACTACATACTGGCTCAATGTATTATGGAGTATGGCTGCCCAGCTTTACTGGGAAAAGGAGACAGCAAATCTCCAGCTTTATCTTGCTGCGCCGATGTCAAAAATGTCCATACTGGCAGGGATGGCCTTTGGAGCGATTGTTTCTACCACACTGAGAGCTACTGCAATTCTGATGGTTGGGATTTTCGTTTTCAATGTGAAGTTCGTAATCTCTTCTCCAATTCTTCTTTTTCTGGTGTTTGTTGTGGCACTTCTTGCCCTCTATGGAATGGGAATGCTCTTCGCCTCACTCTACTTGATGTGGGGCAGGGAGGCATGGTATCTGAACAACATTCTCCAGGAGCCAGTTTACTTTCTATCAGGCCAGTATTTTCCTGTAAAAGCCCTCGGAACTTTTGTGGCTGCTGCAGCATCAGTCATTCCCCTCACACTGGGGCTTGATGCCATGCGGCAGATTCTGTTTCCAGAGAGTATTCCCTGGGGCTTTCTGAATCCATGGATTGAACTGGCGCTTCTTGCTGTGCTCTCAGTGGTCTTCATAATTGCTGCAAAGTATGCTTTAGACAGGATAGAGTATTTGGGGAAGGTGAAGGGCACGCTCACGATGAGGTGGCAGTGATGAACACAAAAGCTGAATTAAAGACAGCAATGTGGCTTGAATTCCAGATTGAGTCAAACTGGACATCTCCTTTCATTTTCGCAATTTACAACATTTTCAAGCCAGTGGGTGCAGCCCTTCTCCTTGTAGCCATGTTTTATGTGGTTGCTGGCAGTTGGACTGGAAACAGCCTGGCATTCATGTATGTGGGCAATGCATTCTACATGATTCTTGCCCAAACGCTCTTTTCAATCGGCTGGATTGTGCATGATGACAGAGAACACTATTCCACGCTTCGCTACCTCTACATCTCCCCAACACCATACTTCAGATATCTGATCGGGAGAAGTATAACCCGCTATGGACTTTCAATTGTGCCGATGCTTGTTCTCCTCCTCCTGGGTCTTGTGTTCAAGCTAGAATATCACTTCAATCTCCTTCTCCTTGGCTTTGCCCTGTTGCTCGGCTTTGTTTTCATTGTCGGTACTGCCTTGATTATCAGTGGTATCAATTTGCTCACCGCTAGACATGGTGGGGCCATAGGGGAAGCATTCGCAGGAATTTTTTATCTGGCAAGTGGTGTTGTTTTCCCTGTGGCAATACTGCCAGGATGGGCACAGCAGATTGCTCTCGCTTTTCCTACCACCTACTGGTTCTCAATAATCAGGATTGCAGTGCTTGGCTATGAGCCAGATGCATTCATGTCTGCTTTTTCCCTGCCAGAACTCTGCATCTACCTTACTCTGCTTTCGTGTCTATATTTCTTCATTGCTTACCTGGTTTTCAGATTTGCAGATACAGTGGCGAGAAAGCTTGGCATTCTGGACATGAGCACAACATATTAATGGAGTGTGCACCCTAGGGTACCATGAGGGCTGACTCTCTTATCTGTATAGTTCTTTCTAGTTCTTTCTTCATTACCTGTGCCTAAGGGTCTCTTACGACCCACAGAACTGGGATACCTTTTTTTAGATGAAACCATTTGAGGCGAAGCTTGAAAAGATTCCGTGGAAATGTTTATATCCATGTACCATTTGAGAGGGTTGCCCATGTAGAAGAGGAAAATCCTCGAAGCCACTACAGGGTAGGTGATAAAGTTGCCAGATCCAGAAATCGTAGAAGTGGTAAAGAAAGTGCTAGAAGAGTCACCCAAACGGAAGTTTCTAGAAAGTGTAGAGCTAGCCATTAACCTGAAAAATGTTGATTTGAAGAACCAAAAAAACAAGATCGATGAGGACATAATTCTACCGAAGGGAAGAGGGAAGGAGATTAAGATTGGTGTTTTTGGAACTGGTGAATTCGCCCTCAAAGCCAAAAATGCAAAGGCAGACAAAGTTATTACACCAGAGGAAATTGAAACAATTGCTTCCAACAAAAGGGCTGCAAGAAAACTCGCATCTGAAATTACATTTTTCATTGCAGAGGCACCGCTAATGATTACAATCGGTAAACGCCTTGGACCCATTCTCGCTCCGAGAGGCAAAATGCCAAGGCCTTTGCCACCTGCTGCAGACCCAGGCCCTGTGATTCAAAATTTGAGAAGAACTGTGAAGGTGAAGACAAAGGACAAGCCCACATTCCATGTGGTTGTGGGTAGCCGGGAGATGAAGCCAGAGGAAATTGCGGAAAACATTGAGGCAGTGATGAACAGAATTGTTTCGAAGCTTGAAAAAGGCAAAACTAACCTTGGTGCAGTTTACATCAAGACCACAATGGGCCCTGCATACAAACTGATGTGAGGTGAAACTAATGGCACATGTAGCAAAATGGAAGCTGGAAAAGGTTGAAGAACTTAAAAATAAAATTCTGGCAAATAAGGTTGTAGGAATTGTTAACATATCTGGTTTGCCTTCTCCACAGCTCCAGCAAATGAGAAAGAATTTGAGAGGAAAGGCAGAGATAATTGTGACTAGAAATGCAATAATTTCAAGAGCCCTTGAAAAAACTGGAAAACCGAACATTTCCAAACTTTCAGAGTATATTCGCACCCAGAGTGCGTTGATTGTTTCAAATGAAAATCCATTCAAGCTTTACAAGTCGCTGGAAGCGACAAAAACCAAGGCGCCTGCGAGGGGCGGTGAAATCGCACCAGAGGACATAATAATAAAAGCAATGGAGACCCCATTTAAACCTGGCCCTATTGTGTCTGAACTTCAGAAGGCAGGGCTGGCCGCTGCAATTGAGGGCGGAAAAGTAGTGATAAAGAAGGACAAGGTCCTTGTGAAGGCAGGCGATGTCATCACAAAAGACCAGGCTCAGCTACTCACAAAACTCGGGATAACTCCAATCACACTTGGGCTTGACCTTCAGGCAGTATTTGAAGATGGGTTCGTCTATCCAAAGGATGCCCTCACTGTTTCGCAGGAAGAAATTCTCGGGCAGTTTGTTCGTGGTTCACTCAATGCCCAGCAACTTGCTCTCAAGATTAGCTACATTACAAAGGAAACAGTGCGACCGCTCCTTGGAAAGGGCTTCAGAGAAGGAATAGCCCTTGTTGTGAAGACGGGCTATCCAGCGAAAGGTGCAATCGAGCATCTGATAAGAAAGGCCTACATGGACATGCTGGCAATTGCTGCGGTTGCACCTGAGGCAGCGGGAGATGCGGTGAAGAATGTTATCGCTCAAACATCCAGGCCACAGACACCTCAGACAGAACAGAAAGAGAAGAAGGTAGAGGAAGAAAAGAAAGAGGAGAAGCCGAAAGAGGAAGATGTGGCTGCAGGTTTAAGCTCATTGTTTGGCTGAAAATAGAAGGAGGTAATGAAAATGGAATATGTATATAGCGCATTGCTGCTACATGCTCTGGGAAAGCAGATAAGCGAAGAGAACATTGCGAATGTGATCAAAGCCGCTGGTGCAGAGCCAGATATGGCAAAGATAAAGGCATTGACTGCATCACTGGAAGGTGTGGACATCGCAAAGGTGCTGGAAAGTGCCAGTGCGATGCCAGTGGCTGCAGTTGCTGCACCTGCTGCAGGCGGAGAAAAGAAGGAAGAGAAGAAAGAAGAAAAGAAAGAGGAAAAGAAGGAAGAGAAGCCAAAAGAAGAAGATGTGGCTGCAGGATTGGGTGCGCTCTTCGGCTGAACTCAATCCTCAACCTTTTTCAATTGTTTTCTATACATCTCAACAATCTCAGCAGTTGTTGTTGCGTCAGTGGCTTTTTTGTCATCTCTCCATCTGCCAGTGAATCTGGGAAAACGGACAGCGATGCCTGCCCCTTTTTTCACTTCATTATAGGCACATGTGTGCACTGGACTCAATGTGAGTTCTGCACCTCTTACCTCAAGGATAATTGCGGGATAAAACCAGAAATCTGGCTCTATCTTTGAGACCACATTTTCTGGCTTGGTTTTTGAAACAAACTTGCTGAAAATTTCCGGCATCTTACTGAGCGTGTCGTCGTCGAACCCAGTCCCAAGCTTGCACACTGTCTCAAATTTCTCTGTTTTCTCGTTGTAAACCCCTGTGAGCAAAGCCCCATAGGTGCCTGCCCTTCTGCCCCTGCCTGCAAATGCACCGAGCACAACAAGGTCAAGTGTGTCTGTGAGTTCTGATTTATACTCTCGCTTGTATTTCAGCCAGAGGAAGCCACGCTTGCCTGGTTTGTAAATGCTCTCCGTCGCGATTGATTTTGCCATTATTCCCTCGCACCCTGCACCAATTGCTTCGTTAAAAAATTCCTCGCACTTCTCTTTAGAATCAACAATCTTCATTGTGGAAAACTTGATTCGCTCACTCCGCCTGAAAGCAGATTCAAGGGCTTTTCGTCTTGTTAGATAATCATCCTTTATGTGTTCCTTTCCATTCAGAAAGAGGCAGTCAAAAAGGAAAAGACAAACAGGAATTTCCTCCATTGTTTCCTCAATTGCATGTTTTCTCCCCCGCCTCCTTGAAATTTCCTGGAATGGAAGCATTTCTTCGGTGGCTGAGTCAACAGGAACGCATTCGCCCTCGAAGATTCCATCAGTGCCTTTAAAACTCGCCTTCAGATGCGCAATCACATCAGGGAACTGGGTGGTGAGGTCCTCTAACCTTCTTGAGAACAACTTGATTTCCCTATTGTTGCTTATGTGTGCCTGGATTCTTAATCCATCGTATTTGTATTCTGCGGCAAAGCTCTGCCCATGCCTTGCAAAAATCTCCTCAATACTCGCAGCCCTTTCAGCCAGCATCGCCCTGATGGGCACGCCAATCTTGAGCCCTATCTTATTTAACCCTTCTATTCCTCTGGATGAAATTGTTTTAGCCACAAGCCCGATGTCTGAGCAAACATTGTATTTTTCCTCCAGCAACTCCCTTGCTTCTTCCTTTTCCATCTCAGGTATGAACGCAACAGCAAGTGCATCCAGAATTGTGCTTTCCGCAACTCCCAATCTCAAGCTCCCTGCTAGAATTCTTGCGATATATCTTGCTTCCAGTGGCTCTGCATCATGGAATAACTCAGCAATCAGTTTAAGCTTCAGTTCCTGGGAGCCAGAACCAGTGCTCTCCGCAATTTTGCAAAGCGAGGCATAGACCTTTTCAACTGTGAGCGTTTCCCTAAAAAGCGATGCCTGTTTTTTTTGCCGGACCACTTCCTCAGCGCATTTCCCGATGTCCCCTGTTTTTTTCACTGTTTCTTCTATAACCTGTGATTTGATACCCGCAGCGAGCGAAAGTGCACGGAGCAGCAATGCTTCAGCCACGCCCACCTCAATACCCACAAAGTCAGGATAGATTCTTCCGAGCAGGAGATAGCAGACCTTATCAATTTCTTCTGGTGAAAGCTGCTTGAGCAATGCACTCAGCAAATCAGTAATCTCCAGCCGCTTTGTTGTTTCCTCAATCTTTTCAAAGAGCTGGGCGAGCTCAATGAAATTCATCTAACTCCCTCTGCAATTTTTCTCAACTCACGAATCTTGTTCAGGTCTGGATGCCCATCAACAAAAATCCCATTGCCTGAAACAAGCAGATTTGCACCATTCTTGACCGCAGGCAATGCAGTACTTGCGTTAATCCCACCATCAACAGCAATGTCAACTTCCCGACCAGTTTTTTCCACAATTCCCTGTATCTCCCTTATTTTCGGAAGCACACTCTCAATGAATTTCTGGCCACCAAAACCAGGATAAACGGACATCACGATAATCTCATCCACACTTTTGATGTAGGGCTCAATCACATGGGCAGTGGTGTTCGGGTTGAGTGCAATCCCTGCTTTGACGCCAGAGTCCTTGATTTTATCAATCAATGTATTGAGATTTTCCTGACATTCCACATGCACTGAAATGAGATTGGCTCCTGCCTCTGCAAATGGTTTTATGAAGGTGGAGGGGTTTGTGAGCATCAGATGGACATAAAATTCCTTTGTAGTGTATTTTCGGATCGCTTTTACCACATGTGGCCCAAAAGTTAAGTTTGGAACAAAATGCCCATCCATGATGTCTATGTGCAGCAAATCAACCTCATCGCAGCGGTCAAGCATGGAGAGCACCTCTCCCATTCTAGCAGCATCAGCAGAAAGGATGGAAGGTGCAATCTTGATTCTTTGCATCACTAGGAAATAGGAAGAGCGGTATTTAAGGTTGAAGGTTGACAAAATTTTTTAAAGTGGCCAGATAGAAGCCAGCATTTCAACAGAAATCTTTATATAGAAGAACTTTTATACCAATTTTAGGTGATAGATATGATAGGGCAAGGTACACCTGTAATTATTCTGAAGGAAGGCACGAGCCGGGAAAGAGGAAAGGGCGCTGTTTACAATAACATCGCAGCAGCAAAGGCAGTGGCTGATGCAGTGAGAACCACACTTGGACCCAGAGGAATGGACAAGATGCTTGTAGATAGCCTTGGAGATGTTGTGATTACCAATGACGGTGTGACAATTCTCAAGGAGATAGATGTAGAGCATCCCGCAGCTAAGATGCTGGTTGAGGTTGCAAAAACCCAGGACCAGCAGTGTGGCGACGGCACCACAACCGCTGTGATACTCACTGGCGAGCTGTTGAAAAAGGCAGAGGAACTCCTTGACCAGAATGTGCATCCTACCGTGATTGCTAAGGGGTTTAACATTGCAGCAGAGGAAGCAATAAAAGCATTGAAGGAGAAGATTGCTTTTGAGGTAAAACCAGAGGACGACGAGATGCTAAAGAAAATTGCAATCACAGCAATGAACAGCAAGGGTGTGGGGCTGGCGAGAGAGAAACTAGCAGAGATTGCAGTTAAAGCAGTAAAGGCAGTGATAAGCAAGAAGGACGGCAAGATTACCTTTGATCCAGGACACATAAAAATTGAGAAGAAGCATGGTGGAAGTGTAGAGGATACTTCCTTGATCGATGGCGTGCTGATCGACAAAGAGAGAGCCCATCCAAAGATGCCAAACATTGTGAAGGATGCGAAGATTGCACTCATAAATTCAGCACTTGAAATAAAGAAGGGCGAGTTTGATACCCACATTCAGATAAGAGATCCCGCAAAACTTCAGATGTTCATTGACGAGGAGCAGAACGCCCTCAAGAGAAAGGTGGACATGATAAAGAAGAGTGGTGCAAATGTGGTCTTCTGCCAGAAAGGCATTGATGATGTGGCTTTGCACTTCATGGCAAAGGAAGGTATTTTTGCAATCAAACAGATGAAGGAGTCAGACATGGTGAAACTTGCAAGAGCCACTGGTGCGAGAATCGTGACCGCACTTGATGATCTCACAGAAAACGACCTCGGCACTGCCTCTCTCGTGGAAGAGAAGAAAATCGGAGACTCAAAGATGACCTTTGTTACAGGATGCAAGAATCCTAGGTCCGTCTCCATACTTATCAGAGGTGGCACCGAGCATGTGGTTGCCGAGATTGAACGCTCATTGAATGATGCAATAAGGGTTGTCGGTGTGGCACTTGAAGATGGTATGGCAGTGACAGGTGGAGGCTCACCAGAAATTGAACTGGCGCTACATCTCAGAGATTTCGCACCCAAGGTGAGCGGAAGAGAGCAGCTTGCAGTGGAGGCATTTGCAAGGGCGCTCGAGGTCGTGCCCTGGGCACTTGCAGAAAATGCAGGGCTGGATGCAATCAACATACTCATAGAACTCAGGGCGGCACACGAAGGAAAGAAGGGGAGCAAGACAATGGGTGTCGATGTGCTCTCTGGGAAGGTTGCGGACATGATGAAGCTAAATGTGATTGAACCAGTGCGTGTGAAAACCCAAGCCATCCATTCTGCGACAGAGTCCGCAGTGATGATACTGAGAATTGACGACATCATTGCTTCCAAGAAGTCGGAGCCACCAAAGGGAGGTGGCGGTGCTGGAGGCATGCCTGGTGGTATGCCACCGATGTAAGTTACTAATATTTTTCCTTAATTTTTTGTTTTATGCGAAAAAAAAAGCTTGAAATCTTGCTGTCTAAATTGGAAAATCTAGAAACACCAGATATTTCTCTAGAGCAATATTCTACTCCTCCAGAAATTGCTGCAGAGATTCTCTACATCGCTTACAACCTTGGCGACATAGAGGGAAAGAGCGTGATTGACCTCGGTTGTGGTAATGGAATTTTTGCAATTGGTGCTGCCATTCTAGGTGCGAAAAAGAGTGTAGGAATTGACACAGATGCACATGCAGTAGAAAGGGCGAGGGAGAATGCTGCGAAACTTGGTGTAAACACAGAATTTTTCTGTATAGATGTGGAAGATGTAAAAGGAAGCTATGACACTGTAATTCAAAACCCTCCTTTCGGGTGCCAGAATCGACATGCTGACCTGCCTTTCGTTAAGAAAGCAGCAGAAATAGGAAATGTTGTTTACTCCATCCACCACGCTGACACAGAAAGGTTTATAGAACAGGAATTTTTGAGGAGAGATTGTAGAGTAACGCACAAGGAAAGGTATGCGTTCCCAATAAGACGCACCTATGCATTTCACAGGAAACAGGAAGTTAAATTTGAAGTGATACTATTCAGAGCAGAGAGGTTGAAAGGATGTACAAAGGAGTAATAATTCCAGGCGAGGAAATAGGGACCACTGAAGAATACATTGCTGGAAATGGAACATTTGAGAAGGATGGGAAAATCATTGCTAGTGTTTTAGGTTTTTTGAAGGTAGACGAAAACGAGAGAAGAGTTGAGGTGGAACCAATAAATCCTCCAGCAATAATCAGGAAGCATAGCACAGTTTACTGTGTAGTTGAGGACTTGAAGCAGGCGATGGCGATTGTGGATGTGATCTCAGTAGATAGCAAAGTGCGAGATATTGCTGGTACCACTCAGGGGGCAATCCACATCTCAAAGATTTCACCAAAGTATGTTGATAACATCACATCAGTGCTCAGAATTGGAGATATTTTGAGAGCAGGCGTGCTCCAATCAGAACCTACAATTCAGCTTTACATCAACGAACCACATTTGGGTGTGATAAAGGCATACTGCGTGCGGTGCAGACGCCCACTTATTCGCAAGCCGAATTTGAAAGAGAACACACTTTACTGTGAGAATTGCGACCGCTTCGAAACCAGAAAGATTGCTGATGACTACGGGAATGTGGTGCCAGAGTGGAAGAAGTGAGCGTTTGGAAAGTTATATATCTCCTTTTCGATTTTGGGTATTCAGGTGATAGCCATGAAGAAAGACCTGATTTCTGTGTTAGATATGGAGGATTATCTGCTGGAATTGATTGATGAAGCGATTACGCTGAAAGCAAAGCTGAAAAACAGAGAGATTCTGGAGCCGTTGAAAAACAGAAGCATCGGAATGATATTTGAGAAGCCAAGCACCAGAACGAGAGTTTCTTTCGAAGTGGGCATAACCCAACTGGGTGGACATGCACTCTATCTCAGCCCAAAGGACATGCAGCTTGGCAGAGGAGAGACCATTGCAGATACCGCCAAGGTGCTCTCAAGGTATGTGGACGCAGTTGTCTATCGCGCATTTGACCATAATATGGTTGTGGAACTGGCGAAGAATGCAACGATTCCAGTTATTAATGCCCTCGACAACCTGGAACATCCTTGCCAGTGTGCTGCAGACCTTATGACAATAAAAGAACACAAAGGGGATTTCAAAGGACTTAAAATGGTGTATGTGGGTGATGGAAACAATGTGTGCAACTCCCTTTTGCTAGGCGCTGCCATAGTGGGAATGGATATGGTGGCATGTTGTCCAGATAGCTACTATCCAAACAAAAAGCTCTTTGAAACAGCGAAGAAAATTGGAAAGAAAAATGGGGCTACAATTGAAATCATTGAAGAGCCAGATACTGCCGTGAAAAATGCGGATGTAATCTACACCGATGTCTGGGTTTCAATGGGTGACGAAGCAGAAAAAGAGAAGAGAGAAAAGGTCTTTAAGCCCTACCAGGTGAACATGAAATTGCTAAAGAAGGCAAAGAAGGATTGCATCTTTATGCACTGCCTCCCAGCTCACAGGGGATATGAAGTCACGGATGAAGTCGTGGACAGCAAGCAGTCAGTTGTTTTTGATGAGGCCGAGAACCGCCTTCATGTCCAGAAAGCCATAATGCTTCGTCTGATTGAACACTGATATGGAATCAAAACTTCTACCATTGTTTTTTCTTATTTTAATTATATTGAGTTTCTATCAAAACACATCGCATGGCAATGGTATAACTTTTCAAGAAACCACTCCTGCTGAGAGGTCACAAAATCCATATCTCTACAATGCTGAGTGTGCGGCAAGATGGCTCATCTCGGTAGCGAAGCAACCCTCTCCAGGATGTTACAAGTGGTTTACTTCAGAGCAAAACTCAACCTGGTATTACCTGGAACTGTCAGAAGGAGTTTGCGGAATTGGGCAGTTCTTTGCGAAGCTTTACAATGCAACAGGCAATGCCACATATCTCGATTATGCTGAAGGTGCTGGAAGGTGGTTGATTTCCAAAGCAATTTCTGTGTCAGAGGATGCCTGTAAGTGGGAGTGGTTTGAGGGCTATCCGAGCTACCAGACAGATAAATTCGGTGGTGTGAGCGCTGTTGGTGAATATTTCCTTCTGCTCTGGAAAACCACAGGCAACGCAACATACTTGGAGTATGCAAATAAATCAGCAAACTGGCTATTGAGTAAGGCAGTGCCTCAATATGGAGGGTATAAATGGAACATAGAGGAGGGTTCCAACATAAACTTTACTGGCTGGGCACATGGAGTTGCAGGTGTTTCGGATTTTCTTAGACAGCTCGCTGTTGAGACAGGAAATAGCACATACATGGAGTACGCAGAGGGTGGTGCAAGATGGCTTATTGCGATTGCCCAGCATCCATCAGATGACCAGTATGCCTGGGTGAGAATTGAAACGGACACATCGCCTTCAATTTACTGGTGCGGCGGAACTACGGGCATCGTGCAGTTCTTTATTCTGATGTATGAAACCACAGGAAATGCAACTTATTTGGAGTATGCAAAGGGTGGTGCAAACTGGCTCATAAGCAAGGCGGTGAATGTGAATCCTGGTAACACAACCTTCACTCAATATTACAACATTTTTTGCCATGGAGACCCGAGCACCTCCTATGTGATGTTCATGCTTTACAATGCTACAGCCAACCAGACCTATCTCAGATACGGAATGGAAAGTGCGAACTGGACAATCTCAACAGGAGTTGAAGTTAATGAAAAAATGATGAAATGGCCTTCAATTGTTGGCACGGACTACTACGAAACCTCCATGCTAAGGGGTGCGGCAGGCATTGGCCATCAGATGCTCTATGCTTACACAATCTCTGGAAACCAGGTTTATCTGGAAACGGCGAAGAAGGCAGCGAACTGGGTTGGAGGCGTTGCAATAGAGGTTTCGCCAGGAGTAAAGAAATGGAACTGGGAGGAACAACTTCGCCCAGACACTGAATTTTACACTGGCTGGTATTTTGGTGCCGCGGGAATTGGGTTATTTTTCCTTGAAATCTCACCGTTCTGGGTGCCAGAACCATACGGTGTGGAGATTCTGGGTGGTGATAGGGTGAATGTTGGAGCACCAGGAGAAACTCTGGTCTATGAAGTAGAAATTAAAAATACTGGTGCGAACATAGACAGCATCACGCTTGTCAATACCAGCGTTCCAGCGGAATGGAATGTGAGTATTGAGTTTGATGGCACAGAAATTCTACCAGATGAGGTAAGAACTGCATACATCAATGTCACAATTCCGCTTTCTGCTGAAGAAGGCACAAGTGTCAAGTTTGTGATTACTGCAACTTCCGCTGGTAATCCCTCAGTGAAAGATACAATCAACATCACAACCCTTGTACATAATTATGTGGGTGAAAACATGAACCTTATCATTCTCTTAATTATTTTGAACATTATACTTGCTGTGAATTGGTATTCTAAAATAAGGTTGCGGAAGCATTGAATGTATAGATTCAAAGGAAACTACTGGAGCAACTGGGATGGCAACGACAACGGCACAGCAAATGCGTATCCCATAGACGGAGGTGTTGGTGCAAGCGATTGGTATCCACTTGGGAGTCCTGTGGATGAAGCAGCTACATTGCTGCCCTGTGTGCTGGTCATCGCTTTTCTACTCTTTGTCGCCAGAAGACGCAGAATCAAACCATCTTAATTATTCCTTATTTTTTGGTTTCTCAATTTACATCTGGACTTTTTCCAAATGTTCCATGCTTCCAAGGAAGGTACCATCAAAAAGATAAAACTCTGATTTTTTCTGGTTCATGTATTGCCAGGAAACAAGGAATCCGTTCAATGCCAGATTATTTATTTCCCGCATGCCCACAAAATCACTTGCAGCAGGCATTACAAATAACTTTCTCGCTTTCTCAAGACCAAACTTTTCTCTGAATGCTCTGTTCACATTAGCGACAAGCCAGCACCTATAACTCTTTTGCCTACCTAGACCATCTTTGAATTTTATGCAGGGATGCACATGCCCGCAAACAATACTCTTACAAGCCCTCAATCGCTGTTCTGGATAGCAATGCCCGTGCAGAAACCCCACTCCTTCGTGAGTAAAACTCTTACAGACCTCAATTGCATCTGGAAGAGCAAGACCACCATCATGGTTTCCTTTTATTACAATCACTTTTTTGAACCATGTCCCTAAAATTTTGAAGAAATTTATCACCTGTCTCTGTTCCGCTGGGCTACTTCTGCCAATCGTGTGTTTCACATCCCCCAGATGCACCAGAATTTTTGCATCATATTCTTTTCCCACACTCACAGCTTGCTCTGCATACATTGCTGCATTGCTCTGCACTGCAAAACCAGCTTTCTTAAGATGAAACTCAACACCTATGTGGGTATCTGCAATCGCCACAACACCAGCATGCACAAGAAACGGAGTGCCAAATATTATTTTCATTTCTTTCTCAATTCTTCCAGCAATTCCTTTGCCCTGTCCATCCTTATCTTGCGCTCCGCCACAAGCTTCTCCGCAACTATGTCAATTTCCTCACCCACAGCACCAACACTTGCGGCGATGTTTCTGGCATGCAGACTCATGTGTCCCTTCTGAATTCCTTCAGTGGCTAAAGCCCGCAAAGCTGCAAAGTTTTGAGCAAGCCCAACACTTGCCATAACACATGCTAGTTCCTGGGCACTCTTAACCCCAAGAATTTTTACAGCGGTTTTTGCAATTGGATGCACTGCAGTGACGCCACCAACAAGACCAACAGCAATTGGCAGTTCAATCGTTCCAACAAGGTTTCCTTCAGCATCTTTCTCATACTTTGTAAGTGGCTTATAGGTGCCATGTGCATAAAAAGCATAGGAGTGCGCCCCTGCCTCCAAAGCTCTGAAGTCGTTACCAGTTGCTATAGCAACTGCACTTATTCCGTTCATAATTCCCTTGTTGTGCGTAGCACATCTAAATGGATCAACTTCTGCAAGTTCATAAGCATCCAGGATTGCCTCCACAACATCCTCTCCGCTTAACCCGAATTCCTCCTTTGCTAGCAATTCTTTTTTGAACACTGCTCTTGCTCTGGCCAATCTATAAACAGCAAGATTTGAAATAATTCTGAGCACTACCTTACCGCCAGTGATATTCTCAATGAAAGGTGCAATTGCCTCTGCCATTGTGTTCACTGCGTTAGCTCCCATCGCATCCTTAGTGTTCACCAGTAGATTTATTACCACATAACTGCCTCTTCTGCTCTCAATCACCCGCACAGTCAAGTCCTTAGCACCACCACCCAGCTTAATCAAAATCGGGTCTTTTTCGTTTGCCATTGCAAGAATCTCTTCTTTATGTTCCAGAATTCGCATCTTTGCTCCGTGTGGGTTGGGTACCTTTGTCACCTGCACCTGTCCAATCATCACTGGCTCCGTAGTTGTTGCTCTGAAACCACCTCCAGCTCTTGCAAGCTTTGCACCATGCGAAGCCGCAGCTACTACAGATGCCTCCTCAATTGCCATTGGCACAAGGTAATCCTTTTCATTTATCAAAAAATTCACAGCAATTCCTAGCGGTAAAATCATGCAACCAACCACATTTTCAATCATCCTGTCCAGCATTTTTGGTTCAACATTCCCTGTGTTTTTCAGGGGTTCTATGTCTGTCTCTGCAAGATTTGCAAATTCCTTCACAAGTTTCAGCCGCTCCTCAATGCTCATTTTATAGAAGCCAGAGATTTCGGACTTCATGGTTTCACCGAGGAATAAAAGCGGCAAGAGGATAAAGGTTTTTCTGTATAGTGAGGTTTTCTGTATAGTGAGGATTAATTGGTAGAAAACAAGTAAGTAAGTTTTTCGAAAGCGGTTGCCAGATTTATCTATGCCCAAAGTATGCCTTTATTCTTTCACCTTTTGCATCAACTCTTACAAATCCATATCTTTCAAGCTGGACAATGTCGTTTACATTGGCATGAGCAAGATTTTTCTCTGCGACACCTGTGATAACTGTACCGTCGGGTTGCACAATCTCCATACTCACAGATTCTAAACAAGGCACCCACTGGATTCTGGGAATGTTCTTATTTTCCCATGATGTGATTCTTGCATTTTCCTGGCAGAGAATGTTGCAGAAGTCCTTGAGACGAATTTCCTGGCCAAGATAATTCTCGAAATCTGACTTGGGAATGAACACTTCATTTCCAACACTTAGTTTTCGCTTTCCGAGTGCCTGGTTAACAGGATGGTTTTGAAGTTCCAGTTCCTTCTCGCCATCCAGATTTATTCTGATTTTCACGGGCTCAGGCACAAAGAAGTATCTTGGTGCAATTCCATCCACAATTTTTCTGTTCTCAGCATACAGATTTTCTGCAGGCACCTCAATGTCAGATAAACTTACACCGAAAGAGGTGATGAAATTTCGTATTGCTTTTGGCTGAATCCCGCGCCTCCTCAGTGAAAGCAAGCTCCAGGTTCTTGGGTCATCCCAGCCAGAGTATGTACCTGACAGCACCTCTTTCATTGACTTGCTCTTGCTCAACTTCATTTCAGAAAGCATGAGCATCCCATAGTGAAGGAAAACTGGCCCTTTTATTCCGAAAATTTCCCAGATATACTGTTCCATCATATCCTCCATCATCAGGTCCTTGCCGCGAAGCACATGGGTGATGCCAAGCAAATGGTCATCAACTGCCCAAGAAAACTCAAGTAATGGCCAGACACTGTATTTTGTGCCAACCCTTGGATGTTCCCGCCTGGAAATTCTGAATAGCACCCTATCTCTGAAAGCAGGGTTTTTGTGCTTCATGTCTGTTTTTATTCTTAGGATTGCTTCGCCTTCAGCATAGGCATTAGCCAGCATTTTTTCCCATTTCTCAAGGTTCTCTTCAACACTTTGCCTGCGATGGTCGCATTCTCTACCTTCCTCGCGATATTTTCGCAATGTGCTAGCATCACACTGGCATACATAGGCATACCCTTTCTCAATAATTTTCCTTGCCCACGCATAGAAAATTTCCATTCTATCCGACTTGAAAATTTCCTGCTCATACTTAATTCCGAGATAGGCCAAGCTCTCCCTTATAAGGTCATATGACTCTGCCTGTGGAATTTTTTCTTCTGAACCAATTGTGTCGTCAAAAACAAGATAGAGTTTACCATTGTATTTCCGCACATATTCGTCGTTGAGGATAAAACTTCTGGCATTACCTATGTGGGGTGCACCTGAGGGAAAGGGAGCTAGTCTCATCACAACAGTACCCTTTACTTCAGGTAATTCTGGCAAAACAAATTCTTTCTCCTTTTTCTCTTTCTGTAATAGCTCGGGTGCATTTCTCTGCAGTTCTTCGGTCTGCTGCTCCAGCGAAAGTGAGTTCACTTCCTCCACAATTTTTGCAATCTCAGGCATCATCTCTTTTATTTTAGCTCTCAACTCAGGAAATGTGCTTGCGATTCTACCTACCACTGCTTTTTGGTCTGCCTTGCCACCATGCTGCACTGCATTCTGGAGTGCGAAATTTCGAATTGCTTTCTTTACGCTCTCATCCATGAGAAAGGGAAAGAAGGATGGGTATATAAAAAGGGAGGGTAGAAATCACAATCATGCAGACACCATTCTTTTATCCAAGAACTGCTTACTATGAATGATGACACCATCCCCTTCCGAAGTCCTCACCGCAACTGTCTGGATCTTTGGAGACAATGTCTCAACAGACGAAATTATTGCAGGAAGACGCCTTGCAGAAAGGGACATCCAGAAACTTGCCAAGTTTGCATTTGAAAATTCAAAAGAAGAGTTTGGGGTTAGAGTTAAGGGGGGCGATGTGATTGTTGCTGGTAGAAATTTTGGCTGTGGGTCAAGTAGAGAGCAGGCAGTCCTCGTGCTTAAGGTGCTTGGCATAAACCTAATTCTGGCAGAAAGTTTTGGCAGAATTTTTTTCAGGAACTGCGTCAACAATGGGATTCTACCGCTCAAACTCAAGGCGTCGCTCAAAACCAAACTGAAAGATGGTGATGCTGTCTTAATTGACCTCAAGCAAAACAGAATTACTGCATCTGGCATCACCACAGAATTTGAGAAACCACCAGAGTTACTCTATAGAATCTGGGCGGCGGGCGGTTTGATTGAATATTTGAAAAAACTATAGCGGGTGCCACACTTTCGTGCAGAACACTTTTCCATAACTCAGGAGTATTTCTTCAGCAATCCTCTTCTTGCTTCCGCTCACAACCGCAAACACCGAGTTGCCAAGCATGACCATGCTAGCTGGAATCCCTGCATTCCACAAACTTTCAACACATTTCACAATTTCAGGGCTGGCAAGTCCTGTAGATTTCGCAAATTCAAAACCGCACAAGCAAAGATTTTTAACTGTCGGCTCTGTCAGAAGTTTTGCCAGAGTTTTCCTACCCATTATAGAGCAGAGTTCAACTGCTTTCTTATCAGAAAGAACTTTCTTTGTTTCTAAGGTCCCTCCAAGCACACAGAGAAGCAAGGTGTTCTCCTTTTCCCCACAAACAATTCTGTCCACAATACCATAGGGAGGAAGTCCCGGTTTTACACGGATTTCATAGCCACCAGCACTTATTCCCGCCACATCTCCAAGTCCAGTCCTGTGCAACACTTCAGCTTTGTGTGCTACCTGGAATGCTGTGCTCGCAGGCATCCTGATAATCTTGCAGAGGGCAAGAAGGGCACTCAGTGTGCCAGAAGCACTCATCCCGAAACCCTGAGATACGGGAAGCATGTGTTTCAGGTTGCACACAACTTTCATCTGCAGGTTTGCATCCTTAAGAAGTAAACGAATTGCTTCCTCTGTCACCTCAAGTTTTCTGGCCTTCCCATCGAGCATTGTCAAAATCTCAACACTGTCCGTTTTTTCCACCACAACCTCTGCAGTGCAGCCAGAGGTAATGCAAATACCCGCACCATATGAGCCAGTTCTGGGCAGATTTTTGTGATAATACGGTGCGAAAAAGACAGAGATATGGCCAGGTGCAAAACCCTCAGCTTTTTGGTTTTTCATTTTCTCGCCCCTTGACACTTAGAATCACAGTACCACCTCGCACATCCAGCACCCTTGCCCCTGTTTTCTTTTCTAGCATCTCTGCAAACTCCTTTACCGTTCCGAGGTCCTTGGTACTCTTCAAAAATTTGATTTTAATCACTTTTCTCTTCTTAAGCTGGTTTCTTATTTCATTGAGCACGCTCTCAGTGATGCCATTCTTTCCCACACGCACTGTCGCTTCAATTTTGTGAAGTTCTTGCATGTTCCAATTTCCTTGCATGTTTTTCCCTGATATACGGGTATCTTAAAACATTCCCACAATTCTGGCATGTGATGATAACTCTTGCTTTTTTCACTCTCACTCTTGCAGTCCTGCCAGGAATCAGGAGCGTGTAGCATGTTTTACAGTAGAGTCGTTTCAATTCATTTGGGACTCTCACATTATATCTCATTCCGATCTTCCTTGCAAGCTGAATGCAGCGTTTAGAGTGGTCAAGCCAGCCTGAGTTGAAAAACTTTCTAGAGGTTTCAAAAAGCCAGCGAATGCGCTCTTCTGCAAGCTGAAGATCCTCTTTCGTCCTCCGCCGTCCCCGCCGTACCATAGTATGTGCCTAGCCCAGCATTGAAAGTGTGTCTTTCACTTGTGCAAAAGAACTTGATAAAATTTCCAGGGCTTTAGCCAATGCAGCTTTTGCTGAGAGGGAGCCATCTGTCTCGAATGTGAAAATGAAATCTTTTTCGCTACCCTTCACCGTAAGCGCTCCCTTTGGACATACTTCTACGCAGGAGTTACAGAGATCACATGCTTCTAGCGATTTCACGACAACTTTTCCATCCTGGTTTTCAAAGACCTTCTTTGGGCAGTATTTTATGCACTCCATACAGTTTGTGCATTTCTCTACATTAATCTTCACATCTGGATAGTATTTGTAGCCCACAGCATGTGCCACTTGCCATTTTGCATGTTCCTTTGCCTTACCCATTATTGCAGTTGCATAGAGCAGCACTGCCTGTTTCTCGTTGATTTTGACAATTGGAATGAGGTCATCCACCGGCTTGAACTTTGGGTCTCCTAAGGGAATAAGGTCACCAGAATAAACCATTCCTGGGCCCTTCTTGTTTATTGTGTAAATAACTGAGCATGAAGCACAACCCTGTCCCTTGCATGTGCACTCATCAGGGAACTTCATTGAGAGGTCTGTGGGAAGAGGAACTAGGGCAAGGCGATGTGCAATTATTTCGTCAAAGAGGGGCGTGACACTCTCATACTCTTTGCCACTCTCGTCCCTTATGTTACCCAGCAAAATTTCCACTTTATCAATTGCAAGCTTGGGAATTTCGCTGAGCAGAGTTCTTCTCAATGCATTTGCCTCTGCAGGCGTTGCATCACTCAATACAAATCTTGCACTTGTGTTTGTAAGCTCAAGAAACTTTATTTTCATTATAGCCACCTTGCTTTATACTCTTCTTCCCCTTCTTCCACCTTTCTTCTTGCAACCGTCATGGGGAATAGGAGTGACATCTTCAATTCTTCCAATTTTTAGGCCAGAGCGTGCCAATGCTCTTATTGCAGCCTGAGCACCAGGTCCAGGCGTTAAACTCTTGTTACCTCCAGGGGCCCTCACTTTGACATGGACAAGTTCAACACCCTTCTCCTTTGCCATCTCAGCAGCCCTCTCAGTTGCCTTCATTGCTGCATAGGGAGAACCTTCCTCTCTATCTGCCTTTACTACCATTCCCCCTGAGCATCTAGCTAGGGTTTCGGCACCCGTAATATCTGTAATGGTGATAATTATATCGTTGTAGGATGCGAAAATGTGAGCAATTCCTACTTTAGGCATTTGGTGTCACCTCCTTTACCTCCTTCTTTTGCTCTTTTTCTTCCCGTAATTTAGGCCTGCAGGGGTGCATTGGGTCATTTAATGGCGAGCTCTGTAGATACTGGATGGTTGGCTCCTCGCTCTTCTTCACGAGATAGCTTGGCACGGTCACTTTGTGTCCATTAACTGCAATGTGGCCATGGACAATGAGTTGTCGTGCCTGCCGGTAGGAGCTAGCCAGACCCTTTGTATAAACGAGGGTTTCCAGCCTCCTGCTTAAAATTTTTTCAATGTCAAGAGCAAGTACATCATCAAGTGTGGGATTTTCCATTGTTAGAATTCCAAGATTCTGGAGTTTGCCGAACAAATTCTTCATTTCAACCTCTGCTTGTGCCTCCTTCCTTCTGATTCTTGCCTGGAGGTCCCTTGCCTGCCTTCTCCAGTTTCTCAGCAAAGATTCTGCTTTCCACACCTCTCGCTTGTTCTTGAGGCCATAATTCTTTACAAGTTCGTTTTCTTCCTGAATCCTTTCGATTATCCAGGGATGTGATGGTTTCTCAAACTTTTTTCTGGGTTTTTTCGGGTCGCCCATTTAATCACCTCATCTATTTCTTTTCACCACCTGACTGTGCGGGTTGAGCTGGTGCTTTTGCCCCAGGTTTCTTTGCGACTCCGACAGTTATACCTTTCCTACCATGATTAGCAGTCCTCTGGCCACGGACTTTCTTTCCCTTTTCATGTCGAACGCCTCTGTAGCAACGAATCATTTTCAGCATGTTTATATCTTCAAGTCTACTGAGGTCAAGGTCAGTGCCGAGCAGATGAAAACTGTCTCCAGTCGCAAAATCTCTTTGGCGATTGAGTGCCCATTCTGGTCCGTTCCTGCAATAATTCTGAATTGTTTCTTCCAGCATGGTTATCTGCTCGTCTGTAAGGTTGCCTATTTTCTCAAATTTTGGAAGAGTTGTCGTATTCAGAATTGAATGAGCGGTTCTGATGCCTATACCCTTTATCTGGGTAAGCCCCATCAGTACGCTTTTCAAGCCAGAAATGTCGGTATTTACTAAACGAACAATGTACTTGAAATCCGGTTTTAATCCTTTCTCTTTAGCAGATTTTTTTGTTTCCTCTGGCTTCGGTTCTTTCTCTTTTTTCTTGCCTTTCTTTTCTTTAGGTTCTTTGGTCTGTTCTTCAGGAGCCAAGATAATAACCTCCGTTAATTTGTCTGTGTTGCCATATTTAAATGGGAGTAATATATAATTTTTTTGCAAGGCATTGGCATCGCTGCTTAGATTACACCTCATAACGGGGAGATATGGCAACAGCAATACCTGAGGCGAAAGGATTTATAGTATCATGTATTTCCTATAGTTGGTGTAGTCCATGAGAACATATGTTCGAATGATATTCAGCACGGAAGGTGCATCGCCAGAGGATATTGTCCCGATAATGCACGAGTTGGGATTTGAAGAGGCATTTGGAATGCATGATTTCCAATACAAGTGGAAGAAGCAAGCAAAGATGGACGATGTGTTAAAACTCATAAGCAAGATGCACAAATCTCTGAAGGGTACACAGATTCGGTATGAAGTTACTACTGTGATGTGAGAAATGTTTCTTGACACACCCAGTAGAAGGGTTTCTGAAAAACTCAAAGCTTGGAAATTATGTCCGCACTGTCTGGGCAGGATGTTCGGGAGAGAGGGCACTGGTTATACTAACCCCCAAAGAGCAGAGTTAATCGCAGCAGAAATGAGAAACAACTTTGTTTTACCAGAAAATTGTGAACTCTGCCATGGAATCTTTGGTAGAATTGAGCACTATGCACAAATTGCAGTGGAGTTGCTAGATACAGTAGAATGGAATACATTTCTCGTTGGTTCTAGATTTGACGAAGAAATCCTTGCGAAAGAGGAAAAAATTGTTCTTGAGACAGGAGCCACAAAAGCAGAGAGTATCAAGCTAGAGTTTAATAGAGAAGTAGGCAAAAAGATCTCTGAGTTAACAGGAAAAGACGCTGAATTTTCAGAGCCAGATTGTGTCATTATTTTAGATACAAGATTTGATACTGCAACACTGGAAGTCCGACCCTTATTTTTGTTCGGCAGATACAGGAAATTTTCAAGGGAGATTCCACAGACGCGTTGGCTCTGCAAGGTCTGTAGGGGAAAGGGTTGTAAGAGGTGCAATGGGAAAGGAAAAATGTATGAGACGAGTGTTCAGGAACTAATTGCAGCCAAGGTAATGGAAGCCACAAATGGCAAGGAGCATTTCTTCCATGGGATGGGAAGAGAGGACATTGATGTGAGAATGTTGGGTAATGGCAGGCCTTTTGTTCTTGAGATACGGGAGCCAGTGAAAAGAACGCTTTGTCTTGAAAAACTCGAAAAGGAAATAAATGAATTTGCAAAAGGGTTTGTGGAAGTAGAAGGTCTAAAACTAGTAAGCGGTAAACTGGTGGAGAAAATCAAGGAGGAAAAAGCTACAAAAAGGTATCAGGCAGTGGTTGAATTCGAGTCCAAGATTGAGCTAGACAAACTCGAGATGGCAGTCAAGGAATTAAGGGAAAAGGATATATATCAGAAAACTCCTAACCGAGTGTTACATAGGCGATCTGACCTCACAAGAAAGAGAAGAATCCATGACATAAAGCTCTGCTGGCTGCGGGAAAACACTGCTCAGCTTGAGATTGAATGCGATGCTGGAACCTACGTGAAAGAATTCGTATCTGGAGATCAGGGTCGAACAACACCTAGTGTTGCGGAACTCACAGGTGTGCCATGCAGAGTGCATACTCTTGATGTAATCTGGATAAACGATAAGCTGGAGGAATAAACATGGTAAAGGCGTCGAAAGGAATAAGGTGCAGAACAAGAGGAATCTTGAGAAAAAAACCAAGAGAGAAAGGTATGCCTCCTATCACACACTATCTTCAGAAATTTGAGATAGGAGAAAAGGCAGCAATCCATCTTGAGCCAAGCTCACCAGAAGGTATGCCCCATCCTAGATTTCATGGGCTTACTGGTACAATCGTCGGTGTTCAGGGAAGATGCTACCTGGTGCAAGTAAGAGAAGGCAAGAAGTTAAAGCAGGTAATCTGTGCACCTCAGCACCTGAAGAGGGTTTCTGAATAGGTGAAATTTATGCGCAAATATCTTACACTTGCAGAGGTAAAGGATTATTTGGATGCAGAGGCGAATACAAGGGAGTTGGGCAGGTTTTCAAGTGCGGCAAGAGAACATGCTGGTAACTTCACAAAATTGGATGCAAAGGATGCAAAAAAACTGGTCGAGGAATTGATTGAAGCAAAATTTTCAGAGGAGGTATCAGTGAAACTTGCGGATATTTTACCTGCCACACCTGAAGAGGTAAGAGCGGTTCTTCAGAAAGAGTCGGATGTTGATGAAAACAGGGTCTCTACAGCCCTAGAAATAGTGAAAAAGTATATTTCAAAGAAATAAATAAAATCACGGGGAGATGAGAAATGGAGCGATATGAGGAATACGCTTACATTCTTGACTTTTTGCCTCAGGGAAGATACGATGACAAGCGAATAAAGAAGGAACCACTTGCTCTAGCTATAGGAGACATGGAATTCAAATTGTTTGAGCTAATAATCAAACCAAATGTTACTCCATCTATAGGAGACCGAGTTTATATAGGCAAGGACATGGAGAAGAGAAAGGAAATTCACCAAATAAAAAGAAGAATCGGTTTTGAGGAACTCACGCCTACTGCTCAGGTTGAGCTTCCATATGTGATTCTCCAGATTGTCAAGGAGCAGGAAAAGAGATTTGTGGATTTTTACAATACAGCACAGCCCATCACAACAAGGTTTCACATGCTTGAACTCTTGCCAGGGCTTGGGAAGAAAACAATGTGGGCAATTGTTGAGGAAAGAAAGAAAGGTCCTTTTACATCATTCCAAGACATAACAAATCGTGTGAAAATTCATGCACCAGATAAACTAATTGCTGACAGAATCAAGCTTGAACTTGAAAACCCAAAAGAAAAGTACCATATTTTCGTGGCGAAGTAGTTCACAGATTATTTTCTTTTAATCCTGATTTCCTCTTTTATCCCTTTTCCCATTTCCTTTATGTGACTGGCTTTCTTGAAAAACTCAATTTCTTTCTTACCGAACTCTCCAAAGAGGTGGAGCAGGAGCAAGAAAAGGCCAAGGACTCCGATGAGTATGGGCACAAGCACATAAATTCTCATTTCTGTGGGTGCAGGTAAAAATGCATGCTTTATGCCATAAAAAACCAATGTTGTTATTGCACCCGCCACCAGAATTTTAACACCAGAAACCGGCAGAATATTGGCATTAAGCACCTTTCTTGAGAAGTACGCAGCCATTACGAAGTAGACAGTACCCGAGAGCAGGGTCGCGAGTGCAGCTCCAGTGGCGCCCCAGAAGGGCACAAAAACAAAATTCAGCAGGATGTTAGATACCGCGGAAACAAGAGTAATTCTTGCACCCAGCTTTGGTCTATCTGTGCCCCCAATAGTTACTGCAGCGGTGTTGCTCACAGAAAATAGAATGTAATACCATGTGAGAAAAATAAAGCAGTATTCTGCAATCAGGAACTCATCTGAGAGAATCACATGGATAATGTCAGCACTGAAAACAGTAATTCCTGCACCCACTGGCATCAGCACAAGAAGAATGTATTTTATTGCATCTCTTGTTAAACGCACAATTTCTTTTATGTTGCCGCCTTTATGTTCAGAGGAAACTGCTGGGAAGAGTACGAGGGTTACTGCACTCTGGACTACCACAAGCATGTTTGCTATTGACTGGACTGCAGTGTAAACTCCCACTTCCTTTGCGTCCCAAAAATACCCAATAGTGAGACGGTCTGCGCTAATCGCCAGCATTGAAAAAATTGCTACAGGAAAAAACGGAATTGCAAACTGCAAATACCTCTTTGCAATTTTTTTGTCATAAACCCCAATTTTTTCCTCTCTGATAAAGAAAACATAGAGAATGACTGCTGCTACAAGCACTTCAATCAAGTAACCAGCTGCAAGTGCCATGCCCTTCTGCACTACTGTATAAGGACCAATTGTCATTAGCACAGCGGCCCCGATTACAAGAATGTCCTTTGCCACAACCCCAGCTAATGCACTAATCTGGCCTCTGTAAATCTGGAGCTTTGCATCGTATGTGTATTTTGGAATTGACATTATCTGGACTATCATGAAGTAACCGATCATTATGTAAATCACTTCGGGATAGGTAGAATCGTAGAAGTTGATGTGAAACACTTCTAAAAGCGCCAGAAAACCAATAAGAATTCCAAGCGCTGAAATGGTGAGAATAATTTTGAATCGGATGTAAACTGCGATGCAATTGTTTGTATCTATCTTTTCTGAGACCCGTTTCACATGGGCAGAATTAAAGCCCATGTCTGCAATTATGTTGAAAACATTTACAAAGGCAAGGGCGAAACTTGCCACACCCAGTGGTTCAGCCCCCATGAATCTAGCCACAAAAAACAGTGTGATGAAACCCAAGGTGCCAGCAATACCTTCTTTTAATATGACGAACACGGTCTTTCTTGCAAGCATTTTCCTCAGAATGCAAAAGGAGAGAGGTATTAAAGGTTATTCCACCACAATCTTTAATATTCCATTTGATTTCTGCAATACTGCAGGGCCGGTAGATCAGTGGAAGATCGCTCGCTTGGCATGCGAGAGGTCGCGAGTTCAAATCTCGCCCGGTCCACATTTTTCTGCACGAAACTTTCTGGTGTTTGTAAAATTTCCGGGCAAAATTTTATATAGGATACAATATTGGGAGAGATGGAGATACCATGGTGGGTATGGTGCTTAAAAAAATGCAACCAGTCGCTTTCAATGTTGTATTTTCTTCGCTTAACCCCGTGTTGAGTGTTGTGTGGAAGAAAGGCGAACTATATCTTTCTACTACAAGCGTTCTGGTGTCAGAGAACGATGCAAATAAATGGTATGAGGTCCCATTAAGAGAGATTTCTGCGATTGAGATAGAGGAAGAAGAGAAGGAATTTAAGCTCAATTTTAAATTTGAAAATGGTTCGCTGGAAGTTAAGGGGAGAGATAGGGAAACAATGGTAGCTTTACGGCATTTTCTCCTGCCTTTGATAGGTACGCCTCTAGCGGTGGCATAAATGCATAAGCGAATTGAGTGGGCACTAACGCACATGAGAGTGTTGGCAGAAGTTAGAGAGCAAATGAGGAAAAGTGGGTTTCTGAAAGGGAAAAAGATTGCCATGGCATTGCATGTGGAAGCAAAAACAGCTGCTCTTGCAATAACTTTAGCTTCTGCAGGAGCTGAAATTGCAATCACATCATGCAATCCACTTACTACAGATCCACCCGTAGCTGCATCGCTTTCTGAAATGAACGGAATAAAATGTTATGCGCGAAAGTTTGAGACCACAAACGAGTATTACGAGGCCTTGCACAAAGTCCTTGACATAGAGCCAGACATTCTGATAGATGATGGTGCAGACCTAATAAAGCTTGTTCACACTGAAAGAAGAGAGTTGTTAGATAATATAAGAGGTGCTAACGAGGAGACAACCACAGGAGTGCAGCGTCTGCGAGCGATGGAAAAGGAGAAAATTCTCCAGTTCCCAGTTTTTGATGTAAACGATGCAAAAATGAAACATCTCTTTGATAACCGTTATGGCACAGGCCAGAGCACATTCGACGGAATTTTCTCAGCCACAAATCTACTGATTGCAGGCAAAACCGTAGTTGTTGCTGGATATGGGTGGTGTGGCAGAGGAATTGCGATGCGTGCAAGAGGTCTGGGTGCTGATGTAATTGTGACTGAGGTTGATCCTGTCAAGGCGATTGAGGCGAGAATGGATGGATTCAGAGTAATGTCCATGGAAAGAGCAATAGAGGAAGCAGATTTTGTTATCACAGCTACTGGCTGCAAAGATGTAGTTACTGTCAAACAGCTTCTGAAGGCTAAGAATGGTCTGGTGTTAGCTAATGCAGGGCATTTTGATGTTGAAATTCCCAGAGCAAAGATTGAGAAAATAGCGATTCAGAAAAGAGAGGTTCGAGAGCATACAGTGGAATACACACTTCCAAACCTAAAAAAAGTGTATCTCCTCGCAGAAGGGCGGCTTGTGAATTTGGTTGCAGGGCAGGGTCATCCAGTAGAGATAATGGACCTTAGTTTTGCGATTCAAGCATTATGTGCAGAGGAACTGGCAGCTGAGCATGAGAATCTGGAGGCAAAAGTTTATCCAGTACCAAACGAAATAGATGAGAAGGTAGCGTTCCTTAAATTGAAGGAGCTGGGTATAGAGATAGATCATCTGACAAAAGCTCAGAAGCATTATCTTGAGTCCTGGCGAGAGGGTACATAGGATGAAGGATTTTTGCAAATTTGATCCGAAAGCATACATCCAGAGAATGGATACTCCAGAGAAATGTGAGGAGGTCTATTCTGTGTTTGCAGATTTTATCACTGCAAATGTGTTTGTTCCGGTTAGGGTGTTAGATGTGGCATCTGGACCTGGTGTGCTTACCTGTTTACTAGCGGAACGATGGAAGAAGGCAAGAATAATAGGCGTCGATCTATCGGAAGAGATGGTGGACTATGCAAAAAAGAGAGCAGAGAAGTATGATCGTAAAAATCTAGAGTTTGTTCTGGGCGACGCGATGGCTCTTCCATTCTCAGATGAAGAGTTTGATGTGATTGTGTGCAGGGGCTTTCTAAAGGTTGTTCCTAACATAAAGAAATTTCTCAAGGAGTGCTATCGCGTTCTGCATGCTGGCGGAAAGATGTTCTTTTCAGACACATATTACGAGGGCCTTTCAATATTGCCAGAAATCTGTAAAAAAGAAGAGGAATACGGAATTCTAGAAGAAGCTGTGAGGCACAGCTTGAAGTTAGCAGAAATCCAGTCCCTGTTTTCTCCCTTTCCTTCCTCCATTTTTCTTAGAGGTATCAGTGTCTACATTGTGAGCAGAAAATCTTGAAGAACTTAGGTCTTGCACCTCACAAAAATTTATTATTTGGAGATGTATTCTCCTGCTTGATGCCGAGGTGGCAGAGCGGCTAATGCGGCAGACTGCAGATCTGCATTTTGGGGGTTCAACTCCCTCCCTCGGCAGAACCCTTTTCAGGGGCTTACGCCCCCGAAAAGCGTTCACGGAAACCTTTTCAGGCTTCGCCCGAAAAGGTTTCATCCAAAATGGGGGTAGGTTCGGAGATGCTGAAAGCATCTCCTTGAGGCAGGTTACCGTAAGGGGGTGTAGCCCCCTCGCCCGAAAAGGTTTTTTATACCTTCCTCAATATGGTGTTGTGGCATGTGTAGTCTGTGGCAGTCCAGGCGTTGCTCTCTGTCAGAGTTGCAATGGAAAGCTTCCCAGTTTCAAGTTTGTGTGTGTATATCCTGGCGACTCTGTAATTGACAGATATAGCTCTGTGTTCGGGAATGATACAGTGGAGCTAAAAACATGTGATGATTATAATCGGTTCTTTGAATTTCTCCAAATCCCATTGGTGCCTGTGAAACCAGGAACTGTGCTCACAGTGGGAGACATCAAACTGATAAATGCCAGCATCGATACCCTAAAGAATGAGCTGAATAGCGGAAAAGGAATTCGAAACACAGATTTTCTTCTTCGTCTCGCCTCGCTCTACTGCCTGCTGGAAAAAAGAGGTGAACCTGCAGTAATTTTAGGAAAAATTGTGCTGATGTCAGAGCCAGAGAACATAAATGCAAACCTGGTATGCGGATTCGGACATATATTTGAGGGAGAAGTCACAGCATCATCATCATTCTTCGATGCCGTGCTTGAGAAACAGCCCCAGAACGCTATTGCATGGTATGGTAAGGCACTGGTGATGAAGGCATCTGGTAGATGGGGTGCATCCATCCAGTTTTTGAATGAATCAATAAAGATTGAGGAAAACTTTTATCTTGCCCATCTCGAAAAGGCCAGGATTTTATTCACCCAACAAAGGTTTGAGGATGCAGATAGGGCAGTAGACACAGCCATACGAATAATGCCAGATGTCGGAGATGCCTGGGCATTAAAAGCGGAAATATTGAATGCTGAGGGGAAGTGGGGTGGGGCCTATCAGTGTTTGAATCAGGCAATTTCACTCGAGCCACTTAACATTGTGTATTTGCTTCAAAAGGCGAAACTTTTAATTGCTCATAACAGGAAAGGTGAAGCGAAAGAACTTCTGTCCGAAATCCTTGTATATGAAAACTCTGAAGAAGTTGAACGATTGTTGAAGGAGTGTGATTGAATGACTCTACCTGTATCTGTGTTGTTGAGACCACTCGCTGAACTGAAAGAGGATGAATGGACAGTTGCTGAACTCACAATAAACAACTATGGCGAAGAACCGATAAAGTTCCTAAAAATTGAGGTATTTGGGGATATCGAGATGGAGAAGCCACTCCAGGTTGATTTTCTTAGCCCTGATGAACTTCTCTCCTATCAGGTGAAAATAAGGGTTTTGAGTGGCGATGGTGTAGCTGTTATCAAAGCCTCAAAGATAGAAGAAGGAAATGTAGTAGATTTTATGGCTACCACAATGAGATTTCCATGTGTACCTTCAAAACGAACAGAAAAAAGAGGTTATAAAAAATATGCCGCCTATCAGGAAGCGACTTGCAAATATTGCCAGGAAAAAATCTATCAGGGCTTCCTTGTAGTTCACTGTGGTTGCAATGCCGTGTTCCATCATAAGTGTGTTCAGGACTTGAAGTGCTGTCCAGTTTGTGGAAGAAATTGGAAACTCTGTTAGTCGTGAACATAGATGATATCAGTAAGTGTTTTACCCATAAATGTTGCGGTAACCTTTATTTCTCCCCTGTGAACGCCTGGTTGTAATTGTGGAGTAATTAAGAACCTCGCACTTCCATTCTTGTCTGTGATTTTTTTCATATCAATACCACAACCCACCAAGTGAAGTTCTGCACCTTCGACAGGTTTTCCGTTGATGTCGTAAACTGTGATATTGAAGTCATAGGAGTTTCCACTGCTCATATTTTTAATTTCAACTGCGATTCGCTCTATTTCAGGTGCTGGACATCGATTATTCCAACCAAAAATAATGGCAATTCCAACTGTTGCAATGATTCCCATTATAATTCCGTACAATAATAAATGGCGTTCGCCATTCGATTGATCCTTTTTTTTACCCCTTACCAATTTTTCACCGACGACCTTTACAATTACAGCTTAATATTTTTATCAGTCGTGAACTGTGATAATTCCTGTGACAATTTTGGTTGTTGTACCAGTGTATTGCGCGGTGACTTTAATCTCACCAGTATGCACATTTGTGGGCAGTGTAGGTGTTACAGAGAACTGTGCCTGGCCATTTTTATCCGTGAGCTTCTTTACATCTACCCCGCAGCCCTCGAGGTGAATTTCAACGCCCTCAACAGTTTTGCCATTTACATCGTAAGCCGTGATGTTGAAATCGTATGTGTTACCAATGGTCATATCTGTAACCTCAATTGAGATATGGTCCAGCTCTGGCTTTTTCACCATGTACATCCAGCCCACTAGAATTGCTATGCCAACTGCAGCAATAATCACCACCACAATCAGAAGCAGTGGTAATCCCTGAACTACACCTTTAATTTCTCTATTTCCCTTCAACATGGTCTTCACACTAACATATTGGCATCATCCAATATAAACATTTGGGATATATTTGCATCATCATGCAAATAAAATTAATATAGCACTGAGGGTTAGATTTTAACCATGGCATGGTACTATTACACCAACATGGTGGAAGTTCCGTGCGACAGGAAGCACATAGACCCCAAAAGGATATGGCTTCTGGCTGAAATCCGTGTGAAGCTACTGAAGGAGGGGATTGAGAAAGCAGGAGGGATGAATCCACTTGCGAGGATTTTGGGATACCGCTCAAAAATCCATCCTGGCTGGAATGTACAGCTTTTACTCCTCGGCGAAAGACCTTTCACATTGGAGCGACTGCAAATCCTTTGTGAGTTTGTTGGCTACCCCATCGAAGAAGTCCTAAAGTACACGGTGAAGAAGGAACAGGTGACTGCAATCGCAAATGCCCAGGTACTGAAAGAATATGGCTTTGGCTACCTGCTGAGATAATTAGTACGCCTCAAACTTTATTTTATGTTGGGGCAGAGAAGCACCCTTACCCTTTCTTACTTCCCCAACAATTTTTCCATCTGTCTCTTTCACGATGTCCAGTGCATCCCTTTTTGGCACAATTATGCAGAAACCCATGCCCATGTTGAATGTCTGGTACATCTCTCTCAAATCCACCCTTCCGAGTTTTTGAATGTAGTGAAATATCGCAGGTACAGGTAGGGGGTCAGTAATTCTAAACTCTCTTTCTGGATGTAGGCGAATAAGATTTCTGAGTCCTCCACCAGTTATGTGAGCCATTCCATGAATGCTATATTTATCAAGCAATGGAATCACATCCTTCACATAGATTCGCGTCGGCTCAAGCAAAATCTCTCCAATGTTTTTTTCAAAATTATCGGGTTTTGCGGTGTACTCTATGCCGTTCTTCTCCAGAATCTTTCGTACAAGAGTATATCCATTTGAATGCAAGCCTGAGCTTGGAAATCCTACGATGAGATCTCCATCTCTGATCGCTTTGCCAGTAATTAGTTTTTTCTTCTCAACAATCCCCAGAGCAGTACCAGAGAGGTCTAAGTCACACACAACATCTTTCATTACAGCGGTTTCACCACCTACGATGCTAACATTTGCCATCTTCGCACCTTCATTTAATCCCTTTGCAATCTGTGTG
Source organism: Thermoplasmata archaeon (assembly GCA_038874435.1). Classification (NCBI taxonomy): domain Archaea; kingdom Methanobacteriati; phylum Thermoplasmatota; class Thermoplasmata; species Thermoplasmata archaeon. Next base: position 80,729 of record JAVZCK010000005.1, on the reverse strand, counting down.
AGAAGTTGTTTATCAATGTAGGGCGTTGCGATGTAGTCTACAAAGGCGACAGGCTCTGCACCTATGCAAAGCACATCGTCCACATTCATTGCGATACAATCAATTCCCACGGTATCCCATTTGTTGAGGGCCTTCGCAATAAGCAGTTTTGTCCCCACGCCATCTGTGGAAAGTACAAGCACATATTTTTCGAACTCAATACCACCAGCGAAATGACCTTTCAGGTTTAGGGCACGAAACCTACCTTTCCTCTTGAAGTTCAAGAGATTAACTAGATTTTCAACCGCATTTCCTTTTTTGTCTATGTCCACACCAGCGTCTGCATAAGTAAAACCACACATACTCACACCTGAGAAATCCATGGGCCCGATGCGATTTGAACGCATGACCTCCCGGTTATCAGCCGGGCGCTCCAACCAGGCTAAGCTACGGGCCCTTGTAAAAGCAGGAAACTTTTGTGATATATAAGGATAATGCCCACTCGAGGTTTTCTGTTTTCATTTCTTCTGTCCATTGTGCTGGCTAAAGGGTAATAGAAAGTATTAAATACTATTTTAAACTTATGTTAAACAATGGCAGAGCAAGAAGAAGCAGCGGTAAATACTGGATTCGTCGGAATACGGTTACAGGAGGAATTCATGCAGATGCTACTGGCAATCCGAGAGGCCTACGGACTTTCAATCTCAGACGCAATCCGTTTTTGCATCGAATTTACTTTCCAGAATCACGGCAGGGCTTTCCGGCTCTCAGAAAAAGATGTAGAGAACCTTCAGAAACTTGTTGCCAGTGGAAGGTTCGAAGACATAGATACGGCACACATAGAACTGTTTCATATTGGCTGGGATACCTACACAGAGAAGATGCTGCACAAAGAGCCAGCAGTGGAAACGCTGCTTGAAGAGGAAATAAAGAAAAGGTTGGCAATTGAAAAAAATGAAGAATTAGCCAGAAGGTTGAAAAGAAGGTGATCTTAATGCCAGAAGGGATGAATTTTTATCCGGAGGTAAGGGGATGGAATTGCAGATTGAGAACAATGGGCATCTGAAGTGCGTTCACTGTAACCATGACCTCAAGAGAAACAAGAAACTGAATCTTACATTCTGTCCACGGTGTGGATTGACAAGGTTTCATATAGAATTACCACAGCACATCATAATCTCTACTGAGGAAAGGCATACCAAGCAATAGCCATTATCTGTCCTAAAAACATGTTGGAGACAACACACCACCCCAAATTTTAAGTAAATCGTGCTAATACTCTCTTTCATATGGAGCTATATCAAAGGTGAGAGCAGTGGCAGACGAAGACATGGAAAAGAAAATTCTCGAACTTTCGAAGATACCTGGTGTTGGCGTTAGATTTTCAAAAAGGTTGTATGATGCGGGTTATAAAACTCCAGAGGATTTGAAGTATGCGACTGAAGAGGACCTTTTGAAAATTCCAGGTATGACACAGGAGCGGGCAAGAACAATTCTCTCTGGTGTTAAAGAGATTGAGAGGGAAGAAATAGAGGACGAGGAGATTGAACGCACGATTCAGGAGATGAAGAAGGAGATAGCAGAGATAGAAGAGAGTGTGGAAAGAGGCGAGGACATAAAATTCAAGGTTGTGAAAGCGAAGGCGGAGCTTGCACCAGTAATTCTTTCAGATACAGAGAAAGAGGAGGAGAGTGAAACGGAGGAGCAAGTGGGGGAAGTTCCACAGGATGTTGAACAGGTAGTGCAACCTGAGCCAGAAAAACCTAAGACAATTGCAGAAAAGTCTGAGACTCCACAACAAGTTTCTCCTCGAAAAAAGATGCCTGTGATTAGAGGTGAGGAAAAAAAGCCAAGAGCAAGTAAACGAATTAAGATAGCTGTTGCAGTGTTCGTCACATTGTTGCTAATATTCTCCACCCTTTTTATGTTTTACACGGTATTTTCAGGTAAAAAAGAGCCAATTGAAATTGATGGAAATTTTTCTGACTGGGAGGGTAAATTATTTTATAAAATGACGAAACAAGTCCCAGTTAAAGATGTTGAGATAAATCGTGTAAGTGTGGTTGCATCGGAAAATAACTTGTATTTTTATGCGGAAGTGAGCGGCTTCTTCTTTATGGGAAAGGCAGATGGCGTTGATGCGCTTCTGGTTTTTGTTGATGTGGACTCAGATAGCAACACAGGATATCTTGTGGGTGGAGGCGGTGCAGATTACAAAATAGAATTAGTTGGTTGGGATACAGAAGTTGTGAGAGCGAGTTTTACCAAGTACACTTCTACACTGAACCAAAATGACTGGAATGCTTGGGAACCATGTGGTAATGTGCTGTTTCGTGTTGATAAGGAGAGAATGGAAGCAAAAGTGAAATTGCAAGCTCAGAATCCTAGATGCCTGTTTTATGCTAAACATGTAGATAGTATGAATGAGTGTGTATGTGCAACAGAATCATATGTATTTCCGCAAACGCCTTCTCTTCATGTAAATGTGAAACTCTCGGGCGACAGAGTGCTGGAAAAAGGAACATTTAATCCGTTAATCGAAATGCAATTTACAGCTAAGGGTGGCTATGTAGCATTGAGAAATATCACTTTGCCCGGAAACCTCGGTCAGATTAAATTGAAATTTGCAAATTCCGGAAGTGATGCATATCTCCCATGGATTCTTGCTGAAAATCAGCCCCAGAGCATTCAGGTATTTCTTCAGCCCTCAGATGATTTGACATCTGGGAGCCAGATAAACATTAATTCTGTTTTGGTTGAATCGGATGCAAGAGTTCATATGAACGCATTTCATGGAAATTTTTATATTGCCCAGGCACCGCAATACATTCAGATAGATGGTGCATTTCAGGATTGGGAGAATATCTCGCCAATCATAGATACTGATTCAGAGGAATTGCCAGATCAAATTAATATTCTAGAGTGCAAGGTTCTTGCATCAAGGAGTGCATTTTTTATGGAGGTCAAGTCGGGTCTCATGCAGGGTACAGAAGTGCCACTCGGAAAACTTGTAAGGGGAAGCTCTGGAGGAAGTGGCACGCCACAACCACATAGTATCTATGGAAAGGACTGGCTGAGAGTTTATGTAGATACATCACCAACTCTTAATGCGCACAATAACAGTGCTGGAATTGTCAATGGTTATCTCATAGAAATCGGCGGAATCTCTGGAAGAATTACGGACACAAAGATTTATGCAATAACTAACGGTGCAAAATCGGAATCTAGCCATGAAATAACTGTTGCAAAGAATGAAACCGCAATTGAATTTATTGTTGGCTTTGTTCTTCCTGGAAGCTCTTATGTTTATTATTTCGAGGCAGAATCATGGGAGGGCCAGAAGGATGTCGTGGAGCCATTTCAACCGCTCACTCGCTATTATCATGAAGAAACCCAAGTAAGTTTTGGAACGAGTTTCTGGCTTCTTGGAACAGGGGACGACATACTATACGACCTTTGTACTGGGGACATGAATAACGATGGGCTAGAGGATATAGTTACTGTAGGGAAGACGTCTACAGGGAACGAGGTAATTCTTTGGAAAAATGTAGGAGGGAATTTTCAGAAGGAAACCCTATACAACACTAATGTGAATGTGTATACCTGTGCACTCGGAGATTTTGATTGGAATGGCTGGTTGGACATTGTGATAGGCACTGCTGCAAACCCTGGAAATTCTTTAGGTAAAAGAGAGATAAGTATTTTTACAAATCAGAATTTCATATTTACCCAGGTAGAAATAGATGCCTTTAACCTGGAGGTGGATGTGAATTCACTGTCTGTGATTGATTTCAACCGCGATGGGTATCTAGATATTCTCTGCGGAGCCAGCGTTAATACTGGTTATGAATTGATTTCTTATCGAAATGACCATACTACTGGCTTTAATTTTTTTAAAGAAGATGTTGTAAATTTGGATAAAAATGTATTGTGTGTTGAGACAGAACATCTAGACATAGATGTGCTGGGAGATTTGGTGTATTCAACTGAGAGCAACAATGGGCAGGAAGTTGGCATCATGTCGTTTACAAGCGTGTGGAAACCCATGGGCACATTTGGGGATGGAAATGATGTGCGAGGAGTTAAAATCGCAGATTTTAATAATGATGCGCTTAACGATGTAGTATTTGCGACCGACAAACTCCAGGTCCTAGTTGCAGTCGCACCAAATTTTGTGTATGACTTGACCACCTACTCCATCGGTACAAATGTGTACTCTCTTACCACTTGCGATTTTGACAATGATGGCTTTTCTGATATAATTGCAGGTTGTGACAATGGAAGTGTGTATGCTTTCGAAAATAAAAGAAATGGAAGTTTTGAGATGAGATATCTCGGAAACGCTGGTGCTACTAAAATCTGGGACATTGGAGTATTTGATTATGACCGTGATGGAGATATGGACATTGTGCTTGTCTCTGACAACAAAAATCTCTACATACTGAATAACACGCTTTTGCACCGAAACTTTGACCTTTATCTGGATTCAGAAACCCAGCTTTCCGATTCTCGCCCAATCGTAGCAATGGCTGTTTCCGATCTTGATAATGACGGAGACATGGACATTGTAACTGCACATTCGGATGAGTTCTCTGCATCTATTTATGCATGGAAGAATCCCGGCGATGCACACACATCTCCATTTGGTGCATCCTGGGAGAGATGCACAGTTACTTCAGATTTTGTACGAATTTACGCGCTTGAATGTGGTGATGTGGACAATGATGGCTATGCTGAAGTTGTCTTTTCAGGACACAACGGAAGCAAAAATCTGTTATGCGTTGCCACTGCGCAAAAAAATCCATGGGGCAATTCATGGGTATGGGACTGGGAGGAATGGTATGACCCTGGAATGGATGTTATACCTGTTGGTAAAATTACACAAATTTCGCTTGCGGATATGAACAGGGATGGGATAATTGATGTTGTGTGTGGGGATACAGATGGCTGGCTGGTAGTTTACAAGCGAGGAAGCGATAGCATAACAGACCACAATGGCGACTGGCTTGATAATACAGCTAGATTTCAGAACAATACAGTTCTAGCATTAGCCACAGCAGACATGGATAACGATGGTTGGACGGACATTGTTTGTGGCTATGATTCAAATGTGGGTATCAAGTCGGGAATTATCTGGAAAAACTTAAAAAACCCATTCAATGTCTCCGGCTGGCAACAATATTTTTTTGATGGAGTTGATAAGAATATAACCTCACTTGCACTTGCAGATTTAAATCGAGACGGCTATCTAGATGTCGCCTGTGTTGTGAACGGAACGCAAAGTGCAAAAGTTTGGAGAAATCCGCAGAATCTATCTATGCTGTGGAACTGGAATAATTTAATTGGTTTTACAAACATCGCAACTATTTGTGCAAGTGATGTAAATAACAACGGTTGGGATGATGTAGTTCTCGGGATGCTCAATGGAGTTGTGGCTTATGTAGAAGGCAGTACTGGCAATTTCACCTACTGCGATACTGGCCATGCACCTCTTTCACTTCTCAAACTTGTAAATTTGGACAGAAAAAGCAACTACGATGGAAATGACGATGATGTGATTATTGGCAGTTTGACTTCATGCTATTTCTACAAAAACAGAGGAGCTAATTCAAAAATTGAGGGTATCAAATTACTCTCTTCATCCCTCATTCCAGGGGAAACAAGGGCACTTATGATGTTAAACATCACTCACAATGGCATATCCGGTGATAACTCAATTTACCTTGCTAGCATCGTTGTGCGTTTTTTAAGTACAACCGGTATAATAATGTATCCTCAGAACCTGAGTGCTCTTTTTGAGAATGTATCAGTGTGGTTAGATGCAGATGGAAATCAGGGGTTTAACAACATTACAGATAAATGGTTAGCTGGAATTTATAATTATTCAGATATGTATGCGGGATTTCTTAGAATAACTCTACCGAAAACAGTTGATTCATTAATTTCACCTACTCAAACTAAGAGTTTCTTTATTGTTGTGAAAATGAAGACAAGCATTCCCTCAAACTACAGCAACTACCAGTTTAATATCTCAGTATGGGCAGAGGACGGGGATTTGCAGCACACATGGAATATAATTTACGATGGCGTTACCTATGGAGTTGCAACAATTAGAGAAGCGGGTGTCTATTATTCGAATAATTATTCAGTATACATTGTCCCTGAGGGAATAGGTTTTCTCATCCTTTTTCTGGTGGGATTAAATGCAGTGTGTTATAGAAAATTGCGAGGAAGAGCTTTCTGAGTGGCTTTTTTTAGAGTACAGGCATGCTGTTAGCATTTGGGGTAAGGTCAAATTTACAAATGTAAAGGATGATAGAATGTATACTACCCTTTCAATGATATCATCAGAAGTTTTTAGGGAGCATGTTTACGAGTTAAAGCTAGAGAACCCAATAGTGCTAGACCCTCTTGCAGACAAACCTCTTGAGCCAGAGGACATGCAGAGAGCAAATTATATAGTGATTGGCGGAATTCTCGGTGATAGAGAGTTTACTGGCAAGACCAAGCGTTTGATCACAGAAAAAACAAGAGGGATTGCTAGAAATCTCGGAAAAACCCAGCTTTCAATAGACATTGCTGCCTATGTTGCCCATCAAGTGTTGCAGGGAAAAAGATTATCTGAGATTCCGCTCACGACGGAGGTGGAAATAGAGCATCCTGATGGTCACATCACAATCCTTCCCTATGGGTATCCGATTGTGGATGGAAAGGTGTTGATCACACCTGGATTGATAAGATACCTTCAGAGGAACTTGGGTGAGCAAGAATGAATCCTACAAAAGCAGAGCTGAAAGTGGGAGGGATGCACTGTGCGATGTGTGCCAATACTGTTGCTGCATCACTCAGAAATTTGGATGGTGTTTTGAAGGCAGAGGTGAACCTGGCTACGGAGAAGGTGGTGGTAGAGTATGTTCCAGAAAAAGTCAACATAGAGAGAATGGCAAGAACAATTGAGGAAACTGGCTACAGGTATCTTGGAACTGAGGAAAGAATTGGAGAACCAGTTGATAAATCTCAGGTGTATCGCGTTGTTGTTGGCTTTGTCTCTGGCATACTGTTCATGTTCCTGATGTTTACCCATGTGTATGTGTTTTTTGAAGCTAGATTAGTAAGTTTTTTGGTTGCAACTCCTCTCTTTTTCTATGTGGCATCGCCCATTCTCACAGGTGCCTATCGATCTCTCAAAAATTTTACATTGAGCATGGATGTAATGTATGCACTTGGTACCACAATTTCCTACCTTGCTGGTGTGCTCGCTACCTTTGGAGTTCTCGGTAATGATTTTATGCTTTTTGATGCCGCTTTGCTGCTGGCATCCTTTCTGATGCTGGGGAGAACACTTGAGCAAAGAGCAAAAGCAGGGACTACTGCAAGCATAAAGCGATTGCTTGCTCTTCAACCGAAGAAGGCGAGAGTGCTGCGTGGAGAAACTGAGGAGGAGGTAAGTGTCGAAGCCCTGAAGATAGGAGAGATTGTAATTGTGAGGGCAGGTGAGAGGATACCAGTGGATGGTACAGTTCTTGATGGCTGGAGTTATGTGGACGAATCAATGCTTACTGGAGAACCGCTTCCGAAATTGAAGAAGCCAGGAGAGAAAGTCGTAGGGGGTACAATTGCGAGGAAGGGCACAGTCAAAGTGAGAGTTGAGAAAACTGGTTCAGAAACGGTGCTTGGCGGGATAATTCGGCTGGTGAGTGAGGCAATGAACTCACGACCCAGAATTCAGGGAATTGCGGACAAGGTTGTGAGGTATTTCATACCATTTGTGCTCTGCATAGCCCTCAGTTCCTCCCTTTTTTGGTACTTTGTAATGCATGAGAGTTTCCTCTTTGCTCTCTCAGTTTTCATTGCAGTGGTTGCAGTTGCCTGTCCATGCGCTTTGGGGCTTGCAACGCCTGCTGCAGTTACTGTTGGTGTGGGAAGGGGTGCAGAACTAGGAATTTTCATAAAAAACGCTGAAGTGTTAGAGGTTGCAGAAAATGTTACGACAGTAGTTTTCGACAAGACAGGGACATTGACTTCTGGAAAAACAAGAGTGCTGGAATTCCACTGCTCCCCTGAATTTGAGAGAAAACAGGCAATAGGGTTTGCTGCTGCAGTAGAAAGCAAAAGTGTGCATCCTCTGGCAGAAGCCATTGTTGAGTTTGGAAAGGGAGGAAAGGATCTCGAGGTGGAGAATTTTGAGGAGGTGGAAGGAAAAGGAGTGCGGGGGATTGTGAATGGCTGGGAAGTTGTTGTAGGCAGTGAACAGATGCTTGGGAGTTTCGGAATTGAAATTGAGAAGGAGTTTAAGCAAAAGATTGAGCGAGCTAGAGAGATCGGGCGAAATACCGTGCTTCTCGCAATTGACAGAAAATTTGTGGGTATTTTCATAATTGGAGATGAGATACGAATGGATGCAAGAGAGACAGTTGAGAGAATAAAGAAGGAGGGAATTAAGACAGTGATGGTGACTGGAGACAGTGAGAGAAGTGCTAGTTATACAGCTAAGAGGCTGGGAATAGAGAAGGTTTTTGCAAGTGTGATGCCCGATAAAAAAGCAGCGATTGTTCAAGCACTTGCTGGTGAAGGGGAGGTTGTATGCTTTGTGGGTGATGGTGTAAATGATGCTCCCGCTCTTGCATCAGCCCATGTGGGAATTGCGATGGGCCAGGCGAGTGATGTTGCAATTGAGAGCGGAGACATTGTCCTCGTGAGCGACAGAATTGCAGATGTGCACAAAGCCCTGAGGTTGAGCAGGGAAGTGATGTCAAGGATAAGACAGAACATTTTCTGGGCGTTTGCATACAACTTCTTTCTCATTCCTGTGGCTGCAGGTGTATTACATCCACTTGGAATTACAATGAAACCTGAGTTTGCAGCCCTTGCAATGGCGTTCAGTTCAGTGAGTGTTTTGCTCCTTTCGCTATCTTTAAAAAGGTTCAGGTGATGTTGGAAGATTGGTGATACCATAACTGCAATAGACCCTGTCTGCAAAATGAATGTGGAGGAAAAAAAAAGCAAAGTACACATCAATTTACAAAGGGAAGACCTACTATTTTTGTGCATTAGGATGTAAGAAGGCATTTGACAGAGAGCCACAAAGATACATCGAATAAAAACAAAAAACTCTTTATCTACCAATGCTATTTATGAATACAATGGAAATTGGACTCGGTGTGGTCCCTGCATCTTCTGTGTTGGTCTCGTTACTAGCAATAAGTGTGTTCGTATTTTTTCTACTTCTGCTCATTTTCATGCTCCTTCTCGTTGCTGAAATTTTTGATGGAGGTATTGAGAGTCAGGAAGAGGTGAAACCAATGCAGGGTTATACTACCTACCAGTATTATGTTTGGATGCCAGAACCAATAGAGCCGAAAATTTTGAAGGTGTTTGCAAGGGATGGACAGAACATCTGGAACCTGTTCTTCGCAGGCAGAAATGCAAGGGGAGAGATGTGTTTGCATTACATCGGCCCAAAACCTCTGAGCAGAATTAATGCAGAAAAAGAAGAGTTGCTAGAAGCGTTGAAGGAAGACAGGAACTTTGTAAAGCTTCAGCATTACTCAAGGCGGGCAAAACTACCTTGTATTGTGATTCCGAAGAGACGGATAACGAACCAGATGGGTATTTCAATTCAGCCAGGCATATTCAAGGATGCAGAATTTATTGATATTGGAAAATACAATGGCGAGATTCATTTTATTCCATTTTTGCTGGATCCAGATAGAGCATACATAATTGACGAACTTAAGCGCGAGCTTCCCAAGAAAAATGATGTAATAATTTTCACAGATGTGAAACCTTGGGTTGTAATTGTGGTGTATGAGGGCTAACTAATCCCCAATTCCCTCAGCTTCTCCCTCTTTGGAACCCCATTTTCATCCCAGCCCCTAACCGCATAGTATTTCTGAAGCATGGCTTTTAGAGGCACGACTTTTCCTGCAGAATTGCCCGAGCTCAGCGGCGCCTGAAGCAATCTCTCTGGCAGTGTATCTATCGCTCTCCCAGCCCTCACATTCCAGAGCCGTTCAAGATTCCATATTCTCTCTCCAATCTCCTGGAGGTCCTCTGCTCTGAACTCAACACCAGTAACTGCAGAAAGCAAACGGGCGTAATAGCCTTCAGAAACAGCAAAATTCGTGAAGAGACAGAGCACAAGCGAATCTATAACTGCTGCAGTGTTCTGCACCCTTGCCACGATGTCTGGCTTGTCACTCTCCGTGAAACGGTTGAAAAATCTGGGTATGCCCAGAATTTCTGGTGCAATCATGTAACCCTTCAGATGGCATCCGCCCCTGTTGGCTGTTGCATATGCCAGGCCAAGCCCGAACGCACCTCTGGGGTCATAAGCGGGCAACTCAAGCCCTTTCACAGTGAAACTTTCTAACCCATGGATTTTGCAGAAATGTTCGGAACCTTCAGCTAGCTCATTCCCAATTCCCTGCCTAAATGCAATTTTCTCAATCAGTTTTAGCAAACTCTCTCCATCTCCAAATTTCGCATTCAATTCCTCGTTTTTCCCACATAGCTCCATTGCTGCAGCGACTGTGGCTCCTGTGGAAATCGTGTCTAGGCCATAGAGATTACAGAGCCGATTGGCTGCAATAATTGTCTTCAGGTCGAAAATTCCGCAGTTAATTCCAAGGGCCCAAATTGTTTCGTATTCAGGTCCCTTCACAAAGATTCCATCCATGCCAGAAATTCTTCCGCAGTTTATTGGACAGGCCCTGCATCCTTCCTGCCTTACAAAATGCTCCCGCAAGGCCTCACCAGAAACTTTCTCAGCCCTTGGGTCGAACCCATTTTTCCAGCGTAGAACAGGAAGCATGCCATACTCATTTATCAGATTTACAAGTCCAGGGGTGCCAAGGTGCGGCAGTGCCTTAGAGGTTATCGGGCTTGCGTTTAGCCATTTCATCATCTCATTCACAAAAAACCTGAGCTTTTCTTTGTCCTTCACGCCCACATTTCCATTGCCTCTGCACACTATTGCCTTCAATTTTTTAGCACCCATAACAGCACCGAGGCCACCCCTGCCAATCGCATGGTAATTTGAAGTCTGGATGTTAGCAATTTTCACAAGATTTTCGCCAGCCGGCCCAATGCACAGAACCTTTCCATCCTTCTCGAGCGCATCAAACACCTGTTGTGTGGTCTTGCCCCAGAGCCCCTCAGCATCCTCAATCGTTGTTTTTGCATTATCAACATAGAGAACGACTGGTTTCTCAGCCCTGCCTTCTATAATCAACGCATCAACTCCAGAACGCTTAAGTTGAATGCCAAAAACGCCACCGCAATTTGAATCAAAAATGGTTCTGGTAAGCGGTGAAATTGAAGTGCAGGTAAACCTTGAGCTTGTGGGCACACCTGTCCCTGTCAGTGGTCCGGTGCAAAAAATTAATTTGTTTTCTTTAGAAAGTGGTTCAGCTCCAGGTTTTAGTTCTTTGTGAGCGATGGCAGTACCGAGCCCTCTTCCCCCAACAAAACTGTGCAAAATGTTTTCTGGAATTTGTTCCAGCAATGATGTTTGGTCTGTCAGATTTACACGGAGAAGCGTCCCGTGCCATCCAAACATAAATTACTCCAGAGAATTAAATCGAAAAAAAAGAGCCGGGAAATAAGAAGAATAAATGAAATTGAAGAATTTACTTTCCCTCAACGAGGTAGTACCCTGCTGCCTTCTCTCTTACCTTTCTCTTCACATATCCCTTGTTCTGCAATTCCTGGAGTGCGTTAAGCACCATGTTCTTTGGCAGTTTTGCTGCCTGAGTGATTCTCTCAGCAGTAGCCATCTTTGCTTCACCGACAATTCCGAGCTCTTTCATCACATCGTAGACCTTTTCGGCATTTGGGGATACTCCTTCAAGTGCCATTTTTTCACCTTTATGATATTTTTTCGGAAATGTGCATATTTGGGGAGGTATATAAAAATTGCTGAAGTGCCTAAATTTTCCCGCTCCAAGCTCCAATCAGATGAGCAATAAACTCTGGTTGTGTTGTGAAATAGAACTCCTTCCAGTTTGTTGTAAAAATCATTGCTTTTCTGTCAGCTACAATCTCGGTCGTACTAATTTTTTCATCAACAATACAATTAACTCCGTTAAGTTTGACGGGCTTCGGTGTCAGCAAAACAATTTTCAGGCTTTTTGCAATTGCATGATTTATGGCTCGCTCCCCCAGTTTCCAAAATTTTCCGAATTGTGAGGTTGAAATCAGCAGTTCTCTTTCAGATGCATCAATAAGTACACTCAGCTTTTTCCCGACATCCTTTTGTTCAATGCGTTGCACTGCACTGAGCCGTCCATCCTCCAGCGAAATTCGGTATTTTTCCAGGGCTTCGAAGTCCCCTGCAATTCTGCTAGCTATGTTAGAAGCAATAATTTCGGGTGAAATCACACGATAGATTCTTGGCTCTTCGCCGATTGCCTTCACACACCCTTTTTTTTCAAGCTTTCTGAAGATTCTATAGGCAGAGGTCCTAGGTAAACCTGCCATGCTTGCGATTAACTCAACAGTTCCATATCCTGCTACAAAAAGGTAAACATATGCCCTTGCCTCCGCATGGCTGAACCCTATTTCTTCCATCGCAGAAATTGCATTGCCAGTTATACGCTCAAATTCGGCAATGTCCGCATTCTCAAATCCTTTTAAGACCTCAAACAATGCCTCATACATGTCTCACCGAATGCTACAAAAGATTTATTTGTTTCGTCATCTTGCCTTGTCCCGTGATACCATGGTCGTGCAGAAAAGTAGTTTGAAAAAGGGCCTGCCGAAAGAAACTGAAACCCTCTGTCCAGAGTGCGGTAAGGTGATAAAAGCGAAGATTTTTGAGGAGAACGGTAAGGTGATGATTGAGAAGCACTGTGCCCAGCATGGCACATTCAAAGACATTTACTGGAGTGATGTGGAACTCTACAAAAAAGCGGAGAAATGGGCATTCGATGGCATTGGCGTGGAAAATCCTGCGATAAAGAATGCTAAAACCTGCCCGGATAACTGTGGGCTCTGCAATCTGCATCTGAGCCACACTGTGCTTGCAAACCTAGACCTTACAAATCGGTGTAATTTGCGATGTCCAATCTGTTTCGCAAATGCAAATGCTGCTGGCTATGTTTACGAGCCAAGTTTTGAGCAGGTTGTTGAAATGATGAAGGTTCTCAGAAGCCAGAAACCTGTAGCAAATACCGCAATTCAGTTTGCAGGGGGTGAGCCAACCGTCTATCCGAAATTTATTGAGGTTTTGCAGGAGGCAGAGAAACTTGGTTTCTCTCAGATTCAGGTCGCCACCAATGGTGTAAAGTTCGCAAGGAGTTACGACTATGTGAAACAGTGTGCAATTGCAGGACTGGACACAGTTTACCTCCAGTTTGATGGTCTGGAAGAGGAGATTTACATAAAAGCGAGAGGAAAGCCATTGCTTGAGGTGAAAAAGAAGGCAATTGAGAACATCAGGAAACTGAAGCAAGATAACCTGAAAATGAGCGTTGTGCTTGTTCCTACAGTTGTGAACGGAGTTAATGACCATCAAGTCGGAGCAATCTTGAAATATGCAATTGAAAACAGAGACATCATCAAAGCGGTGAACTATCAACCAGTTTCATTTACTGGCAGAATTAACCAGGAGGAAAGGATGCAGGGTAGGTTCACTTTACCTGACCTTGTGGACCGGCTGGTTAATCAGACAAATTTTCTCAAGAAGGATGACTTCTATCCAGTGCCTGTAGTAGCACCTGTCTCTAGATTCTTCTATGCAGTGAACGAAGAGCCAGTGGTAGCATTCACCTCGCATCCACACTGCGGGCTTGCTACCTATCTGTTCGTAGAGGAAGATGGGAACCCAATTCCAATAACAAGGTTCATTGATGTAGAGCGATTCTTCGCAGAATTAAACAAACTTGCGGAAAAAGCCCTAGATGCGAAGCTTTTGAAGAAGCGTTTCCTCCTCTCTGCTAACTCTCTACTCGAGGAATGCTTTGACGAAAATCATGCACCTAAGGGTATGGACAAGATGAAGTTCATAAAGACGATCCAAGGTGTGCTTTCCACAAAAGGCAAGTCCAAACTTGCAGAATTCTCATGGAGAATGATGATGGTTGGTGGAATGCACTTCCAGGATATGTATAACTACGACATTGAGAGAGTAAAGCGTTGCGTAATTCACTATGTTGTGCCTGATGGAAGAATCATTCCATTTTGTGCTTACAACTCAGGACCAACTTACAGAACAGAGGTTGAGAAGAAATACTCAATTCCGCTCTCTGAGTACAGAGGTGGTAATGATGAAGAGTGATAAGGAAAAGTGCATGTACTGTGGTGCTTGTGTTGGAAGCTGTCCGAAGAATGCAATTTATCTCGAAGAGACAAGAGTTGTGTTTGATGAAGAAAGGTGCGTAAAATGTAAGATTTGTGTGAAAGTTTGCCCTGTGGGGGCAATCTCCGAATGAGGTGGTAAAATGAAGGAAATTAATTGCGATGTGCTTGTTGTTGGAGCTGGACCTGCAGGTAGTGTAACTGCCTGGTATGCAGCAAAGTCAGGTGCAAATGTTCTTCTCGTTGAGAAACGCCAGGAAATTGGCTCTCCAGTCAGATGCGGTGAAGGTCTTTCAAAATACTGGCTTAAGGATGTTGGGATACCAGAGAACAGGCGATGGATTGCAAACGAGGTTGACGGAGCCAGAATTTTTTCACCTTCTGGCAAGGTATGGGAAATCAATGAGAAGGATGCGGGCAACGAAGTGGGCTATGTGATTGAACGAGACCAGTTTGATAAGGCTCTTGCGGAACTTGCTGCAAAAGCAGGTGCAGAAATCATGCTGAAGACATGGGTAAGGGGCATCATAAAGAAAGATGGTTATGTTAGGGGAGCGATAGCCAGACACATGGGAGAAGATTTGAAGATTAATGCGAAGATTGTTGTAGGTGCAGATGGCTACGAATCCCAGGTGGGACGCTGGGCAGGGCTTGATACTAGTTTAAGCCCGAACGACATAGATTCGTGCATCCAGTACAGAATGACTGGAATTGAGTGCGATAGAAGATACTGTGATTTCTATCTGGGTTCATGTGCACCTGGTGGTTACATCTGGGTGTTTCCGAAGAATGAGGATACTGCAAATGTGGGTATCGGGGTGCAGTTAAGCAAGCTAAAGTATCCGGGCGAGGTGAAACAGTATTTGGACAGATGGATTGAGAAACAGCCAGGTATAAGGAAGGGCAAGAAAATAGACATGGTTGCAGGTGCGGTCTCCATCTCAAAGCCACTTGAAAAAACTGTGGACAATGGGCTGATGCTTGTGGGCGACGCTGCAAGAATGATTGACCCTATCACCGGTGGTGGCGTTTCAAACGGTTGTAAGGCCGCAAAGGTGTGTGGTGAGGTGGCTGGAGAGGCAATTGCTGCTGGTGATTATTCTGCTGCATTTCTCCAGAAATACGAAAAGGGCTGGAGGGCATTACTGGAGGAGAAACAATACAGAAACTGGCTTGCGAAGGAGAAACTTGTTACGCTGAGCGACAAGGTGTTTGATGACATAATTGATTTGCTCTCTGGCACAAAACTTGAACGCCTCAACGCTTTGAATTTGCTCAAGGCAGTGAGAGAAAAATTCCCTGATTTGGTTAAGGAATTTGAGGACTTTCTGTAGGGTGAAAAATTGAATCCGCCAGAACCAGAAAATGTGGAGTTGCTCAGAGAACTTCATCAGAAAGTGGTTGCAAGAGAGCGACAGAGCTGTGCCAGTTATGCGATGCTGAGTAGTGAAAGTAAGGGCACCTATCGTTCCACACCAGTTTCTGACACTGAGAATCGGACACTTTATGCCAAGGACAGGGACAAGCTAATCCATTCCAATGCCTTCATTAAATTAAGCGGAAAAACTCAGGTGTTCATCTCACCCAAAAACCCGCTCATCAGCAACCGGATGACACACACACTCCAGGTGGCTCAGATTGCTAAAACCATAGCCAGAGCCATCGGTGCGAACGAGGACTTAGCTGAGGCAATAGCTCTCGGGCATGACCTTGGCCATCCACCCTTCGGACACAGAGGTGAAGTTTGTTTAAGCCAGCTATGCAAAGAACATGGAATTGGAGAGTTCCACCACAATGTGCACAGCTTACGCACCGTGGATTTACTTGAAAAAGGTGGTGAAGGGCTAAATCTCTCCTGGGAGGTGCGTGAAGGCATCCTGTGCCATGATGGTGAGGTGCCAAGTGGCGAGATTCAGCCGATGGAGCCAAGAAAGGAAAGGGTTGAGGATTATACGAGACCAGAATACAAACTTCCACCATCAACCTTAGAGGGTTGCATTGTGAAACTCTCAGATAGAATTGCGTATGTGGGCAGGGACATTGAGGATGCGATTGCTGGTGAAATTATAAGAAGGGAGGAACTACCAAAGGAATTGACTGCAGTGCTGGGCAGCACAAATGCTGAAATAATTGATACGATTGTGAAGGACATAATTGTGAATTTCGAGCGGTTCAGGAGGGATTTTGTGGCTAAGCATGGCAGAGAGCCGACAAGATATGAGGTAGTTCTCCGTATGACACCAAGAATCAGGGATGCAATGAACGAGTTGATAGGGGGTGTGAGAGACGGAAAGCCCTATGGTTTTAACTATCCAAACATTTACCTGAGCGAGGAAAATCTGAGATATGCAGAGCAGGCAGACAGAATAATCCGAGGCATCTTTGTTTCCTTCATGAATGAACTTGCAAATCTGAAGAGGATTCAAGCAACGCTCTTGGACTATGATGCACCTGCAAGTGAGAAAGAGTTGCACACTTTGCTCGTGAAATATCTGATGAGATTTACACTTGGCGAGCTAGAGGATTTTCGTGCAGGAATTTTGGCGAAGTTCTCTGAGGATTTTGTAGAGAAGGTTATCCATGAGCCTGGAGAAAGAGAAATGCTGCGGGAGAAGATTTCCCAGCTTTCAATTGAAAAAGTTAAGCAGACAATAATCTCGGCAATCGACGGAGTTCGCCTTACAATTCTGCGACAGAACATTGAGGAGTTCAGAAGGAGGGCAAACACGCTTGGATATGAAGGTTCTGGCTCAATCCTTTCTTTCCTGAAGGGGATGAGCGAGCAGTATTTGGTGAGCACAACAAACCCAGAAAAAGTAAGAGATTATGTTGCCTCACTTACAGATGACATGGCTATCGCTATCTTTGAGAAACTCTACATTCCAAAACCAATTGTGTGATTCACTCCTTTCTTTCTCCACGATAAAGCAACATCCCAACGATGCCAAAGCCCATCAGGGTTGCTGAGACCGCATAAACACCCACATCTGTCCAGGTGTTATAAGCCAGGCTCCAGCAGATATAAAAGGTGAGCCCTAACAGGAAAAGCAGACCATAGCCAGCAAAGACAATCTTTCTTGAGATAGAGGTTTCAGCCATCCAAAGGGCATAGGGCTGTATATTATAAAACTTTCTGCAAGGATTTTTGGTTGCACCATCAGTTAACCAATTCTTTCCTTACTTTCTCAATCCAAACCTTATTTCCTATCCGTTCAAAAAATTCCAGTGCTTTCTCAAGCAGCGTTCTATCGCCACAGACTTTTCCAAGTTCATATACTACATTGTAATACTCATTGTCTTGCCTCCCCACTTCCTCAAAGATTGTCATTGCTCGCCTCAGGCATTCGACAGCTAAATTCTTTTCACCTTTAGCTCCATGAATTTTTCCCTTAAGATACCAGGTATAGGCAACTGTTTCTTTCTCTCCTTGCTTTTGGGCAATGCCCTCTATCTCTCCGAGAAGCTTTGCTGCATCTTCCAGTGCACCTTTCTCCACATAGATTTCTGCGATGCCAAGCATGGTTGAGCAGGCATCGCTCTGGGCATCAATTTGTTTGCAGAGTTCCAGTGCCCTCTGATAAAATTCAAGTGCTTTTTCATAATCTTTCATCTCAAAGTAGATGCCTGCAAGACCACGATAAGAATAGATAATGTCATGGACATCTCCAGTTCGCTCACACACTCCAAGGCATCTGTGATAATACATCAGTGCCTTCTCATAATCACCCAGTGCCGAGTACACCGCACCTAAATTATTGCAGGAAAGAGTGATACCCCAGGCGTCACCAATGCGTTCCCCTACAGCAAGGTTTTTCTTATAAACTTCCATTGCTTTTTTATACTCTCCTCTGTCAAGGTAAATTAGTCCTACATTATGATAAGATGTTGCAATACCCCAGATATTCCCGGTTCGCTCCCAGAGCTTGAGACTTTTGTTATAAAACTCAAGTGCTTTCTGGTAATCTCCCTTATCGCGGTAAATTATCCCTATGTTGTTATATGTTGCAGCCATACCCCCCACATCATCAATTTCTTCTCGTATTTTCAGAGCTTTCTCAAGATATTCAAGGGCTTGATCATACTCTCCCATATACCAGTAGCAGGTGCCGATGCGGTGCAGAGCAGTACCTGCCTCCTTCTCTGCATTTCCTATTTCAAAAAGGGCATGTGCCCTTTTCTGAAGCTCGATCGCTTTCCTGTAATCTCCTTTCCGTTCAAACACATAACCCTTCACGCTCCAAACCTCTCCCATATGCAACTCTGTTCCGTCCAGTCCAGTTAACTGTTTTTCTGCTTTCTCCGCTTCCTTCCAGGCATTCTCGTAATCCCCCTTGTAAATGTAAATCTCGCTTTTTTTTCTGAAACTTTTTCCTAAATCAATCTGGCTTGTAGCATAACAAATCCGTTTGTCTAGTGCCTCCAACGCCTCGTCATACCTTCCTTCAAGTTGAAGCACATCTGCAAGTTCTTCAAGGACTTTCCCTTTCTTCTCAGCATCCTCGCCACTCTCTCCCAGCATTTTAATTACTCCTTTGAAAAACTCGATAGCTTCTGGATTTGCAAATCTCCTGGCAGCTACCCTGCCCGCCTTCAATCCATATTCAACAAACTTTTCTGCATTTTCTGCGGCACCGTAGTGTCTTGCAATTGAACTCCACCAGTTCTCCTCCGAAGCATGGAAACGTTCGATGACCTCGCCTGCTTTCTGATGCATCACCTTCTTCCGCATTCCCAGGGTCTCCTCATAAACCACTTCTCGAACTGTATTACTCCTGAACATATAGCCTTCCTTGTATTCCTCACTCTCACAGAGGAATTTCTGGGCAATTAATTCCTCCATTACATCCAGCAATTCCTCTTCCTCCAACCCTGCAAGTTCCTTAACAACCTCATACTCAAAAACTCTTCCGAGGATTGCACATACACTCAGAACCTTTTTTGCTTTTTCACTTAACTTCGAAACACGGAACTTCACAAACTTCTTTACCGCTTCTGGTAGTGTCATCTTTTTTATTGATTCTATTCCACTCAATCCCATGTTCTGAATTGCTGTTAATACCTCCACAGTGAAGAGCGGATTTCCCGATGTTTTCTCATAAATATACCTGGCAATTTCTTCCGTCTCGTTCAGCCCCATATGTTCAACAATCAATCGCACTTCTTTTTCGGTAAGGCTCTCAAGTTTCAGGTTTGTGCAAACCCGTTCAATGTTCATGTTTCTCAAAGTTTTTCCAAACAGAGTATCCTTGTCTCCATATTCCTCCACATATGTCGCAACTGCAATAATCCTCTCGTTCCCCATGTTTCGTGCTAGATAATGAAAGAAGGCAAGGGTACTTGAGTCAGCAAAATGCAAATCATCTATGAATAGAACAACTGGGTTGATTTTGGCTAAGCTGGTGAATTGAGAGAGCAGGAATTCAAGTATTCTTGTTCTCTCCTTAGCAAGGCCAGCAGGTGTCCTCTCCTCTACTGCGAGTTCCTGGAAGCTAGCAAGTCCAAGAGGAAGATAAGTTTCTTTTTCAGCTCTTTGCTTGCCATATTTCTCAAGGGCGGTGGTAATTGGAAAATATGGTGGCTCTTTTTCATCAAGACAGAGTGTGGAGAGTACAGTAAACCCGGATTTCTGGCACATCATGGTAAATTCCTCTGCAAGTCGTGTTTTTCCAACGCCCATCTCCCCACAAATAAGGACAGTGGACCCCTTTCCATTCCTTGCCTCTCTCATTGCTTGCTCAAGCACCGCCAGCTCCTTTTCTCTGTCAACAAAAATTTCTGGAAAGGCATCCGAGAGCATCTCTTTTCACAACAGGTAAATTCTTTTTCTGTATTTAAAAATTGTTAATTGAAACTGGCATGGAATTCTTAATAGAACAATTTTACAGATACCATACCCATCCTCTTGCTTCCATAGAAACCTCTCCCCTAATTCTCCCCTTGCTTTTCAACTTCATCAAAAACTTTACGCTCTCATCAGCGCATCGTTTCCCTGTTTTCTGCACCTCTTCCTCAATTTCTCGTGTTGTGGCTCTCCCCTTTCTAGCTAGAAAATCAACAATTATTTTTTCCGCCTCTTCCTCAGTGAGATACATGCACATCAAATCTCTGCTTCAACGCAATAATGTCTGTTTTTTTAACCATCCCTTCGTTGAACACACAAAAGATTTTAATGTTCTCACGAGATGCAATGTCAGTAATGTCTTTCACAAAGCTTAGGAAACGCTTGAAATCCAGTGATGAATAGACACATTCCAATCCATCAATCACCGCGACCTTACCCCTACTTTCAATGTACTTTTTCAGAGCAATGATGAAATCAGTTTCAGTCGCCCATGGACGCACAACAGGGATTTTTTGTTCTGTGTTTGTGATGAAGTAGAAATCATTATCCTCACCAAAGAAAGGTTTGAGTTTATCTGGCTGCATCACGGAGATTATTAACTTTCTACCTGGGCCTCCAAACCCGTTCACAAGGTCTGCAAGTTTCGGATATGGCATCCTACCAGTGAGATAAGATGTTGCTTCCCTTCTTTCGATTTGTGCGCTTCTCGGAGGAATCGTTCTGTCAAAAATTGATTTCAGGAGCGAGACCTCTGTGTTTGAAAAGAAGCCGGGACAAATGTGGACTACAACACTTGAAGAGGTGTAAGCAGAAGTATCTCCTAGTGCTTTCAAAAAGTCCATCACCTTCTCAAAGCCAATCATCACTGTGAGATACTCAACATCATCTACAAACACTGCAGAGCCATTATTGTTTTTCATGTAGTTCAGCACATTCTGGGTGAGTTCGAATTCAATTCTCTCTGGTGTTGCACTCTTTAACTCGGTTTCTATACTCGTTACCCATATCATATGTGCCCACTTTATGTTGTAGAAGGCACGAATTTTATCCGGGTTTTTTCCTGTGATGCAGATGCATGGTCTTTCCGTGAGAACCTCAGAAATTGTGGCGTAAAAGGACTGCCACTCTGGGCTTTCGTAGAGGTAATTGTAACCTTGATCTACAACTTCACTCATCTCTTTCGGGATGGCTTCCACTGGTTTTGCGGGTACAGCAGGTGTTTGCGTTTCTTTCTTCTTCTTCAAAAAGTCCAGAAATCCCATTATTCCCACATTCTCCTTCGCACAAATATGCAGAGAGCCGCAGCAGTAATCACAAAGACCGCAAGTCCGGCTGTGTAGTCGGGGGTTTTCTGAGGCGGTTGGTTGTTTCCGTTGCTGGTTTCTGGCAGAACTTTTATCACTATCGATGTGGTGTTTTCAGTAAAGCCGTCAGCATACGCTGAGACGCAGACACCGAACTCGGTTTCGTTTGCGACAACTGGAGGAGAAAACATGCAGAAGAATTTGCCTTCTGCATTGGTTGTGCCATTGTTGGGTTGGAAGTATTCTTCCCCATAGTCCTTCAGACCCATTGCAAGTGCCATCCTCACAGTGGCACCGTTTACTGGCTGTCCCTCTGAACTCACCTGCACGGTAAGATTCACGCTCTGATTGTTGTAAACCTGCACAGTATCTGCAGTTATACTTACCTCCAGCTTTGGCAAGGGTAGTAGAGTAAACTCAGAAGTGTTCATTGCTGACTCGTAGCCCTCCTTTGCCGCATTTACACTGATGCTGCACACAAGGGTTACCTGAGTGATAGGTGTCGTGAGCACGGTTTCTGCCTTCCCGAGAGCATCAGTGGTTGTATTTGGAGGGTTGAACACTCCACCTTCCTGGCTAAGCCAGAATTCCACATACACACCTTCTACACCAGTACCTCCAGATGTGACCAAAGCACTTACCTTGAGGGTTTCACCAGATGGAACTTCTGTCCTGTTCAGTGAGACCTGAACACTGAGCATCGGCAGCTGGCTTGTTTCTGAAACTTTCTCACCTGAAATCTCTGGCACCACGAAGTTGAGGCAGAGCCATAGGGCACACAGATAAACCACTGTTTGTATCCAAACCTTTCCCTGCATGAGAATGGAGATTATATTCACAAATATAAACTTACTGCACACACTGTAAGAAAGTATTGCCCTAATCATGCATTACTTTGACTAATAGAAAAACCTACCCCTAAAAATATATACTCCATCCATTTTCCCGCAATTGCAAAGGGGGTAAGAAAATGCCTCAAACTAAAAAGAAAGGAAAGGGGCAGGGAATACAGCCAATGACAAAGGAAGAAATGCTAGCGAAGGCGAAAAAGCCAGGAGAGGATGCGAAAAAGCTTCATCCCTTTTACAAGGGAAAGATTGAAGTAGTGCCAAAATGCGTCATTAGAAACTTTGATGATTTTGCAATCTGGTACACGCCGGGTGTGGCAGAACCATGCAAGATGATTAAGGAGAATAAGGAACTTGTCTGGACAATGACTAATAGATGGAATACAATTGCAGTCATAAGCGATGGCACAAGAATTCTCGGGCTTGGAGATATAGGCCCAGAAGCAGGGCTCCCAGTGATGGAAGGAAAATCCCTTCTCTTCAAATACCTTGGTGGTGTGGATGCCTTCCCGCTCTGTCTTGGCACAAAAGACCCTGAGAAAATTATAGAGACAGTGAAAATCCTGCAACCATCGATCGGAGGTGTAAACCTTGAGGACATAGCCCAGCCCAAATGCTTCTATGTACTAGATAGGTTGAGAAAGGAATGCGAGATTCCAGTTTGGCATGACGACCAGCAGGGAACTGCGACAATTGAGGTGGCTGGTGCAATTAACGCAGCTAAAATTGTGGGAAAGAAACTGGATGAAATGCAGTTTGTGCTGTTTGGCGCGGGTGCAGCAAACATTGCAATTGGCAGGGTGCTGAGAGCAGTGGGTGTGAAAGTTGAGAACATTGTACAGATTGACAGCAAGGGACCATTACACCCAGATAGAAAGGACATTGAAGCAGTTAAGAACGAATATCCAGACAAATGGATGCTATGTGAAAAATCAAACAAAAGAGGAGCAAGGACAATTGAGGAGGCTTTCAAGGGTGCGGACATTGTTATAGCTGCATCAAAGCCAGGCCCAGACACAATAAAGAAAGAATGGATCAAGCTCATGAACGACAAGGCAATCGTATTTGCCACTGCTAACCCGATTCCTGAAATCTGGCCTTGGGAGGCAAAGGAGGCAGGAGCATACATTGTGGCAACTGGAAGAAGCGATTTCCCGAATCAGATTAACAACTCGCTTGGATTCCCTGGTATCTTCAGAGGTACTCTAGATGTGAAGGCAAAGACAATAACTGATGAAATGTGCGTAGCTGCTGCCTACGAACTCGCAAAGACGGCTGAAGACAAAGGATTGCATGAGGAGTACATTGTGCCTACGATGGACGACTGGGAGGTCTTCCCAAGAGAAGCAGTTGCAGTTGCACTCAAAGCCATAGAACAGGGAATCGCCAGAGAGAAACCTTCCAGGCAGGAACTGATGGAGAGGGCTGAAAGTATTATAAAGCGTGCAAGAGAGCAAGCAAAGTTCCTGATGAAGAAGGGCTTCATCCCACCTGCACCAGAGGACTAAACAGACAAAACTCTTTTCTCTAACTTTTTATTACTCTTTCCCAGTTTTTCTTAAGCTGAAGTAATAAAATTTTGGTAGCCCCGGCAGGATTCGAACCTGCGTCGCTGGCTTTCTTCGGAACGAGGGGGTTTCACCCCCACGGGGCATACGCCCTTCGTTACCACGAGGGTTAACACCCTTACGGTAACTTGCGGGGCTACGCCCCTTACGGTAACCTGTGCCAAGGGGTATGCTCCGCATACCCCGAACTCGCCTTTTTCCATGAAAGCTTTTCGGCACGAAGTGCTGAAAAGGTTTCCTCCAAAGGCCGGCATGATTGACCACTACACCACGGGGCTATCAAAACCGCTAACAAGTGGAAAGATATAAAAATTATCCGTAGCCCTTGAGCAATTCTTTTATACCCTGTTGGCTATATTGAAGAAGGTGGTGTAGATTCCAGACATTTCGCAGACAATCTCTGACACAGCATACCTTGCCTACGAAAAAAAATTGATGAAAGAGGTTAAACAGTATCCACTGCCGCAGCACATTGCAATAATCATGGATGGCAACAGGAGATTTGCAAAAGAACTTGGGCTTGACCCTTCTGAAGGACATAAAATGGGAAGAGACAAGCTGGAGGAAGTGCTTGGTTGGTGTCTGGACATCGGGATAAAAGTGCTCACAGTTTACGCATTTTCAACTGAAAATTTTCTGAGGAGCACCTCTGAGGTGCAGTTGTTGATAAAATTATTCGAGGAAAACTTCAGAAAACTAGGTGACGATGAGAGAGTGCACAAGCATGGTATAAAAGTGAGAGTTATCGGAAGAAGGGACCTGCTGCCAGATTCTCTGATTTCCGCAATTGAATATGCTGAAAACAGGACAAAGGACTACAACAACTACTTCTTCAATCTTGCTGTTGCATATGGTGGGAGACAGGAGATAATTGATGCAATCAAGGAGATAGCTAAGGAAGTACAGGCGGGAAAAATTACGCCGGATGAAATCTCGGAGGAATTGGTTTCCAGTAAACTCTACACAAAGGATTTACCAGACCCGGATTTAATTCTTCGCACTTCTGGTGAGGAGCGCATTTCCAATTTCTTGCTATGGCAAATGGCATACTCTGAACTCTACTTCGTGGATGTTTACTGGCCAGGTTTCAGAAAGATTGATTTATTACGGGCTATAAGGGCGTATCAGATGCGACAGAGAAGGTTTGGAAAATGAGATACAGAGTGAGAAATGCAGTATTTGGAGATGTGGAAAAAATAACTGCAATGTTGAGGAAAAGCTCAACGGAGCCAAAGTTTGCATTTATAGAGCCAGAGGACTACATCAAGAGGTACATGCGAAAGCCATATTATAACCCAAAAACACATCTGGTGCTGCTCCATAGTGAAGAAGTTGTGGGTGAGCTACTTGCATCTATTGATGTGGGATATGGTGTGCTTAAAAATGGTGCCGTGGGCGTAAGGATAAGCATTGTTCCAGAACATCAGAGTGAGGAAACAGTGGGCTTGCTTCTTCGAACAGTTGAACCAAGGTTGAGAAAACTCGGGTTTGGGGAGATGCAGACCACAGTTAGCCAGAACAAAGAACTTGAGCAAATTATTGAAAGTCAGGGTTTTAGGCAGGACTCAAGTGGTTACTGGATGATAAAAGAGGATTTAGAGTTGCCTCAAGTCAAAAGAATAGAAGGTCTCCAGATTAGAAGGATTGAACCCAAGGAGATTGAGAAATTTTATGAGTTAGTTAACATTTCTTTTAGCACTGATCAGAACTGGGAACCATACACTTTTCCTGACTTTGCCGAAAAATACATTTATCCAGCCTATGTGGACTTCAACGGCTATTTTTTTGCCGATTTCAAGGGCGAACTTGTTGGTACTGTTGCTGCCTGGGCACATCAGGAGAAAAACATTAGAGGGTTGGATGGCGGTGAAATTCGTGCCCTTGGTGTTATCCCTCATTACAGAAACCTGGGCATAGGTAAACATTTGCTAAGTGAAGCCCTGAAATATCTGATTGCGAGAGGAATGCAGAAGTTTTATCTCGGCACTGATTCCTACAATCTGCCAGCAGTTAGCATCTACAAACGCTTCAACTTCCGTGTCTTTCGAGAACACAAGAGATACAAGAAAATGCTTGTGGAAAGTGGTGCAAGGTAAGAAACTTCACTGACATACCAGTCCTCTTTTATGTCATTATCTTTCGGAACGCTAGAAACCTCAGTGCGATTGATGGCCTCTGGTAGGTTGTGGGCGACGCTTAGGTCCACGGGTTCATCCTTCCATTCCAGATTAGTTGCTGCGATGCCACCCTCTGAAGGAGGAGGATTTCCGTTTGCATCTGTCCAGTTCACGAAATCAATTATCCCGTTTGGAGATTTACCATTGATGCTGGAGGTGGAGTCGTTTAGGAAAAGAAAATCTCCTTCAATTGCAGGATTGTTGAAATAGTCCCCAAGAAATACAATTGCTTCTGTGTGAGGTGCCAGAGATAGGTCTGACATTAAGAAGGTACTCTTACTCGCATTCAGATAGAGATTTTTGTAAACAAGAGAGATTGTATCATTGTTGTAGAGCACCACCTGATGTTTACCTGATGGAGGGAACTCCACTTTCTTTATCAACAACTTGGGCTTGTGATAGGAGAGGTTGATACTGTAAACAGTTGGTGAGTTACTGGAAGTTCGCTCTGGTCTAAGATACACATTTGGCACTGGTTCTGTGTAATTTCTCACCCTCACATCATCAATCCACCAGTAATGCCCTGAAGGCACACGGAAGGTCTTGAATGCTATACTCCCATTCAGAATCTCGTTGCCCATATCCTGCCAGCCAGATGAAGGAAGAAGCTGCGTATCGTTTATCAGAAATTTCATTCCTGAGGCATTTATAATTGCAGTCACTTTGAACCATGTGTTTGCATTTGGTGAACTTGAGGTCGTTGAGTTGAGGCGTGTCCATGTGCCGTTGATTGTCTTTGCAAGTGCCCAGTCACTCAATTCCCAGTTTACTTCATAATCGTAGATTGGCATTCCGTTGCTTGCTCTCACACACTGGGATACATCTGTACCTGAGATGTTGCTCAGCCGCCACCAGGACTCGAAAACTACATTCTGAATGTTGAGATTCTTGGCTACAATGTACTTCGTGATACTACCAGAGTATCCGTTCGCTACCATTGAATAATTGCCCTGATGCGATGTTGCGGAAATGTTCCATATACCATCTGCCACATTTGACCACTTGTTAAGATTGCCTGATTCAAAATCATCGTAGAAAAGAAATGTCTGGCTTGCATTCGCTATGTTCTGTGCGTTTGGGTTGCCATAGAACATGTAGATTGTTGTTATTGATGAACCTGCGATTTGTGGCACTTTCAACCAGATTAAGGTTGTTGCCGTATTTATTCCGCTTTCTATCCAGTGAGGTATTTCTACTCCTGTCGCATTTGCAAATCTCAAATCCCCACAATCTGCCCGCATCTTCCCTTGAGCTATGAGAGAAGCCGTGTCCAGCGTGAAGTTGAGCGTGTAGTTCCAGAGTGTCTCTGGGTTATTTCTGTTATCGATTCTTATTGGCACATAATATTCCCATCCAGTATACATTGAGACCGTAGTTTTTAATGTGAGGTTGTATCTTAAAAATCTACCAAATGCACTATCTGGGAAAGAAAGTTGTGCAGACAAAACGCCTGTACCTCCAGAAATAGTTGTGAGATATGTCCATGTTTCCGGCTCTGTGAAATTCCACACTTTGTAGGATACTTCAACGCTTGTGCCAACCCAGTGTGTATCGTATGTGATGTTGAGTGCCCTCCAGAACGAAATTCTGCCTGCATCGTAAACAGGGGAAATGTAGGAACCAGAAGGAGAATAAAGGAACATGCTTGTAAATTCCGTCCTCGGGTTTGGAGGTGTGCCTGGTGATGGTTTGATTAAACTTCCTGCATTTCCGTTAGTTCCGTTGTTGTTCAACCAGGTCAATGACCCAACTGAGCCAAGCCCTCCAGCACCACCAGAAACATTGAACTTTGCGTTTATACTTTCGTTGTAAGCATTATCAGCATAAATCCAGATTGCACCTCCACCGCCTCCGCCACCACCACCCGCCTCATCGTCTGCATATGTGGCAGAAATGTCATCCCCACCGTTGCCACCTTTTCCTCCCGATGCATTAAGCTCTGCATTCATGCCAATTGTCACATTTGCCCCTCTGATAAGGATGCAACCACCTGAACCTCCACCTCCACCACCTCCAGGAACATGGTTTGTCCCCCCATCGTTTCCAGGAAGTCCAGAGACATTTACAATTCCGTTGATGTAAACATTCCATGCACTCAGGAGAAGTGCACCGCCTCCGCTGCCCCCAGCACCGCCATCAGCAACATAGGTTGTCGTGTTATGCTGTCCCGCACTTCCGCCACCACCACCAGAGCCAATTCCTATCGTTCCTGCTGCAGAGTAAGAAATGCCAGCTCTGCCATATGACCCATTATTCCCATCACTACCAAGAACTCCATTGAGCCCACCTCTTCCTCCATCACCACCATTTCCAGCAAATCCACCACCACCTCCTCCCCAACCCCCATACATATCCGATGACACAACTCCTCCCCCACCTCCCCCACCATCTGCCTGTCCAT
Source organism: Thermoplasmata archaeon (assembly GCA_038874435.1). Classification (NCBI taxonomy): domain Archaea; kingdom Methanobacteriati; phylum Thermoplasmatota; class Thermoplasmata; species Thermoplasmata archaeon. The sequence continues at coordinate 52,312 of JAVZCK010000005.1, read as the reverse complement.
TGGTGCTCGGAGAGGGGCCACTCCAGTCGTTCCCATCCTGTCCTGTATATCCGTCGCCTCCGCTTCCGATACCACCAGCACCTCCCTGTCCACCCTTGCCTGCAAGATAGATTATGCCTCCTGCATCAATCTCAATTACCTCAGCATAAATTCTTATCACAGTCATATAACCGCTTGCAGTAATGTTTCCAGTGCTTGTAATCTTGAGATATCTGAAGTAGTACGTGCCGTTCCAGTATCTTGTGTTGCTCACAGTGAGATTTCCGTTTGCATCCACATCCGTGGCATTGAGTCCACCATAACCGATTGTGTTGTTGTCCAGCCGTAACGCACCTTTTGTGGTCGAAGTGTAGCGGTCGTTCACAAGCACTACCTTGTTATAACTGCCAGTGAACTCATTCAGGAGAGAAGAGCCATAACTTCCATCACCTCCAACTCTTGTCTGGACCATGCCAACGAGGTAGGATAACTCACATGCATCTTTCTCTCCCAACCAATTTGTCATCTCAAAGTAGAATTTCGTGTCGTTGGTTAGGCCTTGCAACGCAGTTCCCGAAACACTGAACTCTATTTTTCCATCACTCAAACCATGAGCAATGTTTGGATTCTGGATTTCCTCTGCCTTAACACCGTTCTCCCACTTCCAGGCCCTTGCACTTATCACTTGCCCATTTCTCCCTTGTAACTCAATCAGATAACCATGGGAAATCATTGCTGGGTTGAAGGTGTTGATTGTGGAATTCATCAAATCAATGTAAACCCTTGCCACATCCATGCCCAGATTTTCTTTTATCACCACTGGCGTTGGTGGTCCTGGTTGCACTGGTGGTCTGGCACCAAGCACAGGGATTTCGCAGCCAGCCAGCATTGTACCATCCACTGCCATATAGAAGTATGCATTGCTTGCAATTGCACTTGCATACTCTCGCAAATCAATGTTTCGGCTTGCATCTCCCGGCACATCCACACCTTTCTGCACACCCTGCCAGTCACCAAATGCACCGTCTATAACAATCCCAGAAGGCAGAGAACCAAAGTATGCTTTGCCACCGTTGCCCACAATTCTGTAAGGCACATTTGTGTCAACGCTGGAAACTGCAAACGCATACGCATTACCATCACTCAAGCTCTTTGCCTTGCATCTCACGGTAAGTTCTTCGTTCACTGCAATGTCCTTCTTCGGTAAACTCACATTCGCATTTGCCACGCTTATGCTTTCCACATGTACATCCTTGCCCTTTGCAATCAATCTCAGCTCAAGCACATCCTCGTCTGCATTCACCACATCATTGCCAATAAAATTCTGGTAAACCACCAAACTTCCTTCTGTTTTGCTCACTAGGGCCATGCCCCGTTTCTCTGCATAAGCACTGCTCTCGTAGTGTCGCATCAACACCAAACTCACTGGGTTCTTCAAGCCAGCAATTTTAGCATACCCTTCAACAATGTTTGTGCTCTTTTCAACTCTTACCTCGCCAGCATTCTCCCAGGCACTGTAATTCAATTCTGGCTTCGAGGAAGCACTCTGCTCAATGAATCTTGAGGCAACGGCAGAGCGGATTTCACCCGAATAACCAGCAACTTCAATTTTCGCATCAGCACCCAAATTCTCTATTCTGTAGCCAGTGTTGGCATTTGCATCTGTATCCACAAAAATTATCAAAGCATCGTAGCCATTGTTAGCACCATTGAACAAACTGCCAGATACTTTAGCATAGAAGTAAACTCTATCGCTTTCATAGTAAACACTGTATTCGTTCAGATTGATGTCCATGTTGAACACGGGCTGAGTATCGGTGTATCTTACAATTCCTTGCCAATCCTCAATGCTTCCATCTACCTTGATTCTGCCGGAGGGTTGTGTTGCAAGCAGGAGCACAAGGATTGAGCCAATGACAAGCAGAGTGACGAAAATGAATGCACCGAACTTCACACGCCTGGTAGGAAATTTTCTTTTTCTTACCTCTCCCTTTTTCACGCTCTTTACCTTTTTCTCGAAGACAACAGGAGCAGTGCTCACCTTCGACTTCTCAATAAATTCCTCTGTTTCCTTCAGTTCCTTCTCCATCTCCAATAACTCTTTTTCCATTTCGGGGTCTATGATAGATACATCCTCTTTCTTATCTGCTCTGGTCTCCTCAGGGCTCACTTCAACCGCAACTTTTTTAACTTTGAAATCAGAAAATGGCTTTTTAACTGGCTTATCTCCAAAATGTTCTTTAATTGCTCTTGCATGTGCCTCACCAATACCTCTTATTCCTGCCAATTCTTCAAAACTTGCTTTTCTCAAGTCCTCTATTGAGTGATAGCCAGCATCGTAAAGTTTCTTTGCTTTCGCTAGCCCTATGCCTGGAATTCTTGTAAACTCTACGAGTATCTTCTTTTCGTCGTCTGTGGCCATTCTGATAGCCCCCTGCGGCACCTTGAGAAAGCTGATAACCCCATGAAAAATAAAATTTTTGCTCAGTCCTGATTGTTCCCATCAGTTTTTGGCTCGCTTGGGTTTTCCACAGCTTGTACCGCCTGCTTGTTTTCAGGACTCTCTACTTCCTCCTGTTTCAGTTCAATTCCCACTTTACTTGCAATCCACTTTCTAATCTCCTCTTTTTTTGCACTCGGAATTCCAAAATAAACTAGAAATTTCCTTGTTGTGGTCAGCGTAAAGGTAGCACCGCTTTTTTTCGCTTTGATTAACTCCGTTCTTTTCAGTTTTTCAATGTGTTCATACACCTTCGAGCCCACCATCTTTGAAAGGACACTTTGTTTTAATGGCTGATAGAATGCAATTAGTGCCAGGGTCTTTATCTCGTCTTTATCAAGTTCTGGCATGGCGATAGGCACAGCAACTCCGACAAATTCTGGTTTTAGCCGCATCACATACCTAGTTCCCACTTTTCCTATCTCAATCGCAGTGTTTGCTTTTCTGTATCTTTGCACAAGTTCTCTGCAGCCTTTCCTTACTGCTGGCTCATCCACACCAAGAATTTGAGCGATTTCCCGCACGCTGAGTTCTCTACCTGAAGAGAAGAGCAGGGCTTCAATCACCAGCGAGAGTTGCTTCTCCATGGTCTCTATCAGTTATTCAGAACCTCTATATATATCTCTCCATACGGAATTTTTTCCTGCCAGATTTTTATTCGGTTCATCTTAGCAAGGTGCAGCAACGCCACAAACATACCCACGATAACACTTCTGCTCCTGCAGCCATTCAGCAATGAGCGAAATGCAAATTTCCCTTGTTTATGCTCAATCTTCGGCCAGAGTTCGTTTATGTCATGCTCTATGGACTCCTCATGAACCTTGATCACAGGTGTGCTACGGAATTTTTCTACATTCGCCTTCCTTATTTCTTCCAGTTGTATTCTCCGCTCTGCTTCCACTCTTGCCTCATCAAATGCGTTCACGAGTTCCATCAGAGTTACTGGTCTCGAACTTGGATGTAAAGCAAGTGGCTGAATTGGTGGTTCTTCAGAGTTCAGCACAATATTTGTGTAATCCATCTCCTCTGGTGTGCTCCACAAATCCATGCAGGGTTCAATCTCTTCCACCTGAACAGGTGCTGGTGGTTCTGCCTTCAAGCGGAGGGTTTCGCTCTGGATGTGTAGTATTGCCCAGGCCATCAGAATGATTCTTCCAGCTGTGATGAAATCTATGTCCTCACTTTCCTTCAGTTTCTCATGGTACATTTTTGCAAATTCAACAAGGTCTATGTTCCATGGATCAAGTGCGTGCTCCAGCACAAGTTCAAATATTGCTGCAAGTGCACGTTCAAACGGATTCTGGATTGAAATAAAGCTTCCGCCACCCAAGGTCTCCACAAGGTTCAGGTAATGGTCAATCTTCTTTTCATCGTTTTCGCTGATCAGCGACTTGTAGAACAGCAGGTGGTTCAGCACATTTTTAACTACATCTGGGTCAAATTTCGCTGTTCTCAGAGCCCCGATTTCCAGATTCTCGTTTTTCCCAACTTCACAAACTGTTGATGTGTTCATTTACACCACCCCTTCTGACTCTTCTCTTGGTTTTTCCTCAACCATGTCCTTAATCTGGTCAAGTTCAAGCGCAACGACCTTGGAGGTGCCAGTTGGCTCCAGGGTTACGCCATACAATCTATCCGCATACTGAAGCGTGACTTTTCTGAGCGAAATCATGATAAACTGAGCTTTTGCAGAATTTTTCTTTATCACCTTAGCCACTATCTCCGCATTTATTGCATCTAGAAACATGTCAACCTCGTCAAGGAAATAGAATGGGCTTGGGTCATACTGCTGAATTGCAAATATGAATGCAAGCCCAGTAAGACTCTTTTCACCGCCAGATAGAGATTCAAGTCGTGTCACTTTTTTGTTCTTCGGTTTTGCCTTTATGTGTAGCCCTCCCTCAAATGGATTATCTGGGTTCTCAAGGACAAGTTCTGCCTCGCCCCCATCTGAGAGTTCTGCATAAATTCTCTTGAAGTTCTCATTGATTGCTGTGTAAACTTTGTAGAAACCTGTCTTTTTCTTTTCCGTGATCTCTTTCACAAGCTCTATGAGTTTGTGCTTTTCATCCTCTAATCTGTCAAACTCTGTTTTCAATTCCTCAATCCGTTTCTTGAGAGCATCGTAGTCCTCAATTGCTTTCATATTCACGGCGCCCAGTAAATTTATAGCGTTCTCACACTCAGTAATTGTGCGTTTCAATTCCTCATTTGAGGGAAGTTTTTCTGGCACGCTTACCTTGTAACTCATTATCTCAATGTTGATTTCTGCGAGGGCATCTTCAAGGGAGCGAAGTTTTGTGGTCTGGCTGATGATTATGTCGTTTTTAGAGAGAATTTTAGTATCAATCTTGTCCCTTTCTGCCGTATGTTCGTTGATCTGCTTAAATATTTCTTCTCTTTGTTGCTGGAGGTCTGCCAGTTCCTTGTTGAGTGTTTCCTCTACCCTCAAAAGGGCTTTCAATTTTTCCTCGCCCTTATAAACCTCGCTATTTAACTTCTCAATTTCTTTTCCATTTTTTTCAATCTGTTCTGCAACACTAGAACTCTTCCGTCTCTGCTCTTCCAATCTTTCCGTGTAAAGCTTTATGTTTGTTTCAATTGAAGAGAGCTTTCCCTCTAACTCAACCTTTTTCCCAAGAGCGGACTGTAACTGGCTCCTCGCCTCCTTTAGTTCTTCGCTAAGCACCTTTGGTGTTAGTTCAAGAATTTTCGCATTTATCTCCTCTTTCTCTGTCTTCAACTTCTCAATTTCCTTCTTGATTTTCTCACAAGTATTGGACCATTTTTCCGTCTCCTTTCTGGCATTTTCCATTTCCTTATTTAATTTTTCAAGCGTTTCCTTTGCCTCATTCAGTCTTTTCTCTGTCTCCTTCTTTCTTACCAGGCAGGTCTCGTAGGCGAGCTGGGCAGTGCCCTCCTTGCTGTTTTTCTCCCTGATTTCATCCTCAAGCTTTCTGAGGGCTTCTCGCTCTTCCTTCAGTTTATCAGTGAGGACTTTCTCCTCCTCCATCTTTGAGCCAAGCACCTTTCCAATTCTATCAAGTTCTTCAAGAGCACCAGCACCAAACTTCTCCTTGTCCTGGATGCTCCCCCCGATCATTGCCCCACTTGCCTCTATCAACTCACCTGCAAGGGTTACAAGGCGAACGCCACCCATCACGCTTCTTGCAGAATCTAAGTCCTTCATTACAAGTGTATCACCGAACACATAGGAAAATGCAGGGCGATATTTTTCGTCAAATTGTAGGAGGTCTATTGCGAAACCCACACAATTCTTATCTTTTGCAACTATCACTGCCTTTCCTCTTGGTCTTGTCTCCAAAATTTTGTTAAGTGGAATGAAAATTGCTCTGCCTGCCTTCTTCTGTTTTAGATATTCAATGCACTGGGCTGCCACACCATCGTCCTCTACCACAATTGCATTCATTCTGGGGCCAGCAGCCACGCCCAGAGCTACGCTGTATTGTTCCTCAAATTTTGCAAGCTGGGCAATCGTACCATGAATCCCCTTTATCAGATTTCTGTTTCTAGCATCCAGAATGGTGTTCACAGCGTCTCCAGCACCTCTTTCGGCACCCATTCTCGCTTCAATCTGTGCCTTGAGGGTGTTATAGGTTCTTGTGAGTTCTCTAATTTCGTCTTCAAGTTTCTCAATTTCAGTTTCCAGTTTTGCAATCTCTCCCCGTTTCTTGTGGAAGGCAGTTGTCAATTCTTGAATGCTTTTTCCTGAGGTTTTCCTACTTGTGCTCAACTCCTTCAACTCAAATTCCGCATCTCTCAACTCGAATTCCCTCGTCTTTATTTCTTCCTCTGCTTTCGTAATCTGGATTTCTAAATTCTCGATAACATTTCTTGCCTTGCCGAGTTCAATTTCAGCCAGCTTGGATTCTTCCATCTTCTTATCAATCGTCTCCGAGAACTTCAACATTTCTTTCTGGAGTGTAACAATTTCAGTGTCTGACTTGGAAATTGTTTCCTCAATTGATTTGATTTTAGATTCCATGTCCTTGATGTTTTCAGTAACCTTTCTGAGTTCCTCCTTTGTCTTTTCCGCATCGTTCTCGAGGTTCGTTCTGGCTTTTTCCAATTTCTGGATTTCTTTCTCGGCCATGTTTTTCTCGTTTTTCAGAGTGACAAGCCCCTCCTTGAGTTCCGCAATTCTATCCCTCGCCTTTGCCACATTCAGGCGAATGCCATCAATCTCGTTTTTCAGCTTTTTAAATTCCTCTCCACCTCTTGCCACAATTTCCTTTTCGATTTCCTCCTTCTTTGCACTCAGTGTCTTGATTTCTTCTCCGAGTTTCTCCTTCTCTTTTTTCAAATTCTCAATTTCTTTATTCTGGGTTTCTATAAGGTTGTTGATGTTTGCAATCTCTCCCTCTATGGACGCCTTTTTCTTGTGTGCAAGTGAGGCCTTTGCCTCCTCAAGTTTGTGCTTCAATTCCATGAATTTTATAGCGGTCTCCCTATCCTTTTCAAGCACCTTGAGTTGGTTTTTGTGTTCATCTAGAATGATGCTTATCTTTGAAAGATTGTCTTCAACATAGGCACGCTTCTCCTCTGCTTTCTTTATATCCTCATCAAATTTGGTGATGCCAGCAATGCCATCAATGATTCTTCTTATGTCAACTGGTGTCATTTTTTCCACGATGCTTGTGATGTCTCCTTGGCGGACAATGTTGTAACTATCTGCTGAAATTCTCGCATTAGCAAGTAGTTCTTCAAACTCCGTGAGTGTGGATTTCTTGTCGTTCACATAAAAATAACTGTTGTAGCCAGAAGGGTCTGATGGCGAAATTTTTACTATGCGGGTGAGTTTTACCTCATCTGCATCAATTGGAATCGTTCTGTCTGTGTTATCAAAGATTAGCGAGCATTCACACTCCTTAGCTGGCTTTCCTTCTTTACCTCCGTTGAAGATAAGGTCTGTGAGTTTACCTGCTCTAATTACCCGTGAGCTTTTGGGACCAAGAACAAACAGCACAGCGTCTGAGATGTTTGATTTACCAGAACCATTGGGTCCTGTGACTGCAGTAAATCCCTTTTCAAAAGTGATTGAGATTGGTTTTGTGAAAGTTTTGAAATTCCGCATCTGAATTTCTTTCAGGTACATGTTTGCCTCCTTCTGGCCATTTTTTATTTTGTTTTCATGTCAGATGGCATCCCATCTTTTGTCCGACATCAGTCCGTCAATTCTAATTAATAGGCATACGTATATATATATTTTTCGGAGTGGCTTTTTTATTCATCATATTTTATTAAACACATTTTTATATTAGTAGTCATATGTATTCTGTTTGCGGTTTTTAGCATCTTTCCTTATTTTCGTTACCATTTCTATGTATCACAAACCCAGAATACCACAATCCCCTATATAATTTTCTGCAGAAATCTGCGAAACCTTTATGATGTGTATTCAGATGTATCCTTTGATGGCTGCGTTTGAACACCATATCAAGCTAACCTATTCTGAGCGTGTGTTACTTTATCTATTGGAATACGAGAGGTTTCGGGAGCGACATACCTTTCCCTTTGGCGTAACCCAGAAAGGAATTGCAGAGGGAATCGACATTCTCCCAGCCCATGTCCCCAGAACTGTGAAGAAGCTCATCGGTGATGGTCTTGTGGAGGAAAAATTTGGGAGAGTAGAGGGAATACCAAGGAAGGTGAGAGTGTATTTCTTAACCTCTGATGGAGTAACGAGAGCCAATGCACTTAAGAAAGAGATTTTCTCAATTAAAGTGCCGGCGCTAGAAGGGGACGAAGTGGTGGAGAAAACAATTGAGGAGATATTGAAGGATGCTAGGAACTTCTTCTCTGCCATAAAATCCATTTCTTCAGTAGAAATTGTAGACGCGAGTAAAATCAGTGAACAGCCAGAGCCAAAGTTAAAGAGGTATGTGGAGCTCTGGTATTCTGTACCAGATGTTAGAGAATTCTACAATAGAGAGGAGGAACTTGCGATAATAGAATCTGTGCTGAATTCCAGCAAGCCAAGATTTATTTCAATTACAGGGCCCTGGGGAGCAGGAAAAAGTTTACTTGCCTATCGGGGGCTGGAACGCGTCAAGAAAAATTCCAACATTTTATGGTACACCCTACGGAAGAACGATACTGGTTGGCATCTGCTGAGCGGTCTCGCTAAATTCCTAGCGGAGATGGGAAAGAAAACGCTGGAGGATATGCTGAGAGAAAGCAAGGAAGTGGACCTCGAAGAATTTCTCAGAGTTTTTTCAATTGAGCTCGAGCATTCTAGAAGCGTGGTTGTGATAGACGATTACCAGCATGCAAACGATGAGATTGTGGACATTCTCTCTGGTATGATCAGAGGAATCAAAAGTGGGTCTAGAATAAAGCTTGTTCTCACAATGCGTTCTGACACTCCTGCCTATATGTGGTGCTACAGTGCGAAAGACATAGAGGAGGGATATGGAGTTGAGATTAGGTTACAAGGGCTTGAGGAGGCAGATGCTAAAAAAATTCTGAAAAATGAAAAAATACCAGAGGAGAACCTGAAGAAGATAATGATGCTAACTAAAGGGATGCCTGGGATTCTTAAGGCGATGGCAGAAAACAACGACAGAGTATTACTCGAGAACACACGTCTTACGCCAGAAGAACTTCGTCTTTTAATGTTTTTGAAAGAAACAAAAGAATAGGGCTGTAGGCATAAAGAAAAGGCTATTATGAGAGCTGAGGAGTGGACTTGTGAATGTAGTCCTCTTCCTCTATTCTTTTCACGATCACAAAGTAAAGTTCATGGAGTTTTATGAGAGAGGCAATCATCACCCCAAAACCCAGATAAATCAGCACAAGCCCGGCAACAACCAGCAGGCCAATAACTGCTGAGAAAATTATCCCACAAATAAGGGTAGTATAGCCAATTGCAGCACAAGCGGCGCCTCCTACATACATGAATCCAGTATTTCGGATATGGTAGGCAGTTGTGGGATATGCGTTAGCTCTGGCAAAGTAGAGAAGAGCCGTAGAGAGAAGAATTGCATCAATGATGTTAAATAATAACCCAGATCCAACAAAAATTTCCTGGATGTACATCAGCGTCCCGAATCCTACAAGAGCGAACAGAGATACTGAGACCCTAACAAGGTAAACAATTAGATAGAAAAAGGCAAAAATCGAACCCTTGCTCACACTCTCTGGGAAACCGGATGGAATCTCATTTTCTCCATAAACGAGGAAGAACCAGCCAATGAAAAAGAAGAGATAACTCAGAAAACTGAAGAGAGAAAGGAGCACCGCGGGCACAAAAATAAATGGGTTTTTGGAGGACATTACATTTAGAATGGTGGTAAGCACAATTGAAATGTCTGGATTAGAGAGTACTGATAGAATGCCTATCAAAAGGAGAATCACAGAGATAAACTGGGTTCCGACCAGAAAGAGCAAACTGTTTGCGATAAAAACAACTCCTCTGTGAGTATGTTTTGCGAAGGTGCGTCTTCCAGGATATGCAGCAACGATTTTCGTGTGTATTGGTATATCTTGGAAATATTTAACTTTCCCCTTTCATCATCTTCAATCTGAAAATGTTTTCACGCTCGAGTTCTTCCAGATGCATTCTCACAATTGCTTCCTTTTCTGTAAGCTCTGGAATTACCTTGAACTCCAAAGCATTCACCCTACGCTTCACCTTGTCAATTTCATCAATCAATCTTCGCAATGCGGTCTCATACTGAGCTGCCTTTATAATCAGACGAAGCAGATTTGTATATGCTCTGGCTGCGTCTTCAATGCTTGTGCTGGTGCCAATAATTCCTGTACCTAGCGGAGAAACGGTACCTACTTTCCCCTCGTTGGTACTCAATACATGAGGAACACTCACACCCATTATATTTATAGGCCTGATACTAACCCTTGGAATGTTTTTCAGTGCCATTGCTGCAGATTCCACGGCAATTTTTCCATCCACACACTCAGCAATTGCCTCAAGGTGTCTGGCATTGTTGTAAACACTCACAATTTCCATTCGTAGGTTCTTTGCATCTTTCAGCACCCTGAAAAACTCAGAAATTAAACCATCTCGCTTCATTTTCAGGAGTTTGTGTCCTTTCTTTGCAAGCTCAATCTTTTTCTTCAATTCTATGAGCTCTGACCTGGTGGGCTTAACATCCTGTAGCATCAAATAGTGTGAACACGAACAGAATTAAAAAGTTTCCTTTAGGGGTTGAGTTTCCAACAGAAAATGTATTATATCAAATGCCTTATGCAATAAAGACCATGCCAATAAGACAACCAATCGTTAGCGTGTTGGGTCATGTGGACCATGGTAAAACCACACTTCTTGACAAAATAAGGGGAACAAGCGTAGCGGAGCGGGAGGCAGGACTGATAACCCAGCACATAGGGGCAACAGAGATTCCCACGGATACGATTGCTAAAATTTGTGGGCGAATGGTAAACGAAAAAGCTCTGAAGGTTCCAGGACTTTTGTTTATAGATACACCCGGGCATCATTCGTTTATAACTATGCGTTCTAGAGGCGGAGCTCTTGCAGACCTTGCAATTCTGGTCGTTGATGTTAGAGAGGGTTTCATGCCCCAGACCTCAGAGTCTGTAAACATCCTCAAAAAATACAGGACACCATTTGTTGTCTGTGCCAACAAGATAGACCTCATCTCAGGCTGGCGAAGTGCAGAGGCATGCTTTATTCACTCAGTAAGAGAACAGAGCGACTATGCAATTCAGGAACTTGATGCCAGAATTTATGAGATTGCTGGCAGATTGAGTGACATTGGGCTATCTGCAGATAGGTATGATAGAATCACAGATTTCACAAAAAACATTGCGATAGTTCCAGTAAGTGCGAAAACAGGAGAAGGTATCCCTGATTTGCTCACGGTACTTGTTGGTCTTGCCCAGCGATTCCTTGAAAACCAGCTTGAGATAAAGCCAGATGACGGGTGCGAAGGTACAGTGCTTGAAGTGAAGGAGGCGAAAGGGCTTGGTACAGTCATTGATGTGATAATCTACAAGGGAATTCTGAAAGTGGGGGACACAATTCTGGTTTGCAAGAGCGATGGCGTGATTTCCACAAAGGTCAAAGCAATTTTTAGGCCAAAACCGCTCGATGAAATCAGAGACCCAGAGGACCGTTTCCGGCAGGAAAAAATGGTATCGGCGGCAGCGGGTGTGCGAATTGGGGCTCAGAACCTTGATGAAGCCATTGCGGGTACTATAATCAGAGTGTTAGATAAGCCAGAGAACTTTGAACAATACAAAAAAGAGCTCTTGGAGAGCCTGAAACCAACAATTGAGGTTGCAGAAGAAGGTATAATAGTGAAGGCAGATGCGGTGGGTTCAATAGAAGCACTGGGTTTTGAGTGTAAGGTGGCAAACATTCCAATAAAGCATGCTGAAATCGGCAGTGTATCAAAACATGATGTGGTTGAGGCAGGAACAAATAAAAACCCCTTTTACAAAGCAATTCTTGCATTTAATGTGAGAACACAAGAGGATGCTATTGCAGAAGCACTGAAGCAGGGTGTGAAAATAATAGATGGAAACATTGTTTATAAACTGATTGAGGACTATGAGAAGTGGAGAGAGGAAGAGAAACAGAGGATTGAGGAGGAGAAAAGGAAGAGTATTACATATCCTGCAAAAATAAAGATTTTGCCTGGCTGCGTATTCAGAGTGAGCAAGCCCGCGATTGTAGGTGTACGTATCCTCGCAGGAAAATTGCGGCAAAACATGCCTTTGATGCGTGAAGACGGCACCGTTGTTGGGAGGGTAAGAAGTATCCAGAGTGAAAACAAGCCCATAAATGAAGCAATAATGGGAATGGAAGTGGCAATTTCTATTGAAGGACCCACCGTGGGAAGGCAGATAAACGAGGGAGACATTCTCTACACCAGTATTACAGAAAGTGAATATAAGGAATTGAAGAATGTTACACTCAGTTTTGAGGAAGCAGAAGCCCTTGCCAAAATTGTAGAGATAAAGAAAAAAGAGAACAGTTTCTGGGGGCTATGATGTTTTGTGAGAAGTGCCACAGTTTGCTAAAGCCCATGAGACGGAAAGGAAAAATTGAATTTGTATGCCAGAAATGTGATACTGTAAAGGATGTTCCAGTAGAAGAAAGTGTCGAGAAGAGTCCTAGAAACCTTTTTCCGTTCGAAAGTTTACGCCCAGTCCAAAAGGATTTTTTAAAAGAAGCAAGGGAAATTGTAGATGCAGGTAAGTTTTTGATGGCGAATGCTCCCACTGGGATGGGAAAGACGGCAGTCGCACTTACTGCGGCTGTAGAGTATGCTATGGAACATGGCTGTATTGTCTTCTTCATGACTTCCCGACAGTCCCAGCATAAAATTGCAATAGAAACACTGGCGAGAATGCGAAAGAAGGAGCCGAAAATAGTGGTTGCGGACATGATAGGAAAGAAGAGCATGTGCATCGCTGAGAACATAAAAAATTCAAGGTTTTTTGAGGAAATCTGCAGCGCAAGTTTACGGACACACTCCTGCAAGTTTGCCAGAGCCTCCACTGAGATTGTTAGAAAGGCAAAGGAATTTCCCATGGATGTGGATGAGATAATCAAGCAGGGAATTTCAAGGAAATCCTGTCCTTATCTGTGTGCGACTGAAGTTGCAAAGGAGGCAACAGTGATTGTGTGCGATTATAACTATCTTTTTTCAGAGATAAGCGAGATTGTTCTCCAGAAACTTGCCATTAGTACAGAGAACATAGTGGTTGTAATTGACGAAGCTCACAATCTGCCAGAAAGAATTCGTGCTAACTACACAAAATTTCTCAAAGTAGAGGATTTTAGTGAAGGAGCAAAAGAAGTGGCGAAGATAGAGCCAGCGATTGCAGGGTTGCTCAGAGAAATTCATGGAATACTTTCTGATAAAAAGTTTGATGCGGAGACGAAGCTGGAACGGGAGTTTTTTGAAGAGGTTTTTGAAATCGCATGTAAAACGAGACTTGCTAGATTATCGTTTTCCGAATTTTTAGAAAAAATCGAACTTCTTAATGCATTTCTGGAAAAGCAGGGAGTGGTTGAGCCCTATTTAGAAAACATTGTGGATTTTATTAGGCGATGGAGCATGGAGGAAAAGTCATTGCTTAGGTTTGCAGGTCCTGATGAATTTGTGTGCGAGATGTTGGATACGAGCAAAATTGGTGCAAGAGTGTTTGAACATTCTCCAGCAGGAATTGTGATGTCTGCAACGCTTTACCCGTTAGAAATGTACAGGGAATTACTAGGGGTCCCAGAAGAGAGAAGTGTGCTTCGATATTTCTCATCTCCCTTTCCACCGGAAAATCGTTTATTGGTTTCTCTGCCGAACCTGACATCAAGGTATGATGTGAGGAGCGAAGAAATGTATAGAAGCTATGCCTCTGCAATTGCGAGAATTGCTAACAGCGTACCTGGTAACATCGCTGTTTTTTACACTTCCTACCAGATGATGGCCGTGATTGCTAGATATGTAGAGAGCAAGTGCTCAAAGCCTCAGATTTACGAAAATGCTGAGATGTCAAAGGCAGAGAAAATTAGTATGTTGAAGAAACTTGAAGAGCATCGACAGCATGGAGCGGTACTTCATGCAGTGCTGGGTGGTTCTCTTTCAGAAGGCATTGATTTCAGAGATAACTTGCTTTCTGCTGTGGTAATTGCAGGGATTCCTATTCCGCCACCCTCACTGGAAACACTGTTTCTCGAACAATTCCTTAAAGAAAAGTATGGAGAGGAGAAGGGGTATGCTTATGCACGGCTCTGCCCTGCATTCAACAAAGTGCTCCAGGCAGCTGGAAGGTGTATAAGAAGCGAGAAAGATAGGGCAATAATTTTTTTGCTTGATACTAGATTTAGCAGTCCTAGATACCAGAAGTATATGCCCGAGGACTTCAGGGCTACCACGGTGAAAAACATAGAAGAGGTTGCGGAAAAATTTTTTTCTGGGCAGGGAAATAATAGCAGGATAGAGAGATTTTGAAAAGGTTAAAATACGGGGTAGCAATAAGGAGATAAATGCCTCTTAAATTTGACCTGCTCAACGAGACCTTCGAATGTCCAGTATGTGGCCATCCAAATCACATATCAGTGAAAACATGCGAAAAATGCAAGACAATCTTCCCGGATAAAAAACCATTAGGTGGAAATATGGAATTAAGTGTGGAAGTAACAGAAACAAAGGAGAAGAAAAATGTGCGAAAGCTCATTAGGAGCTTACCAGAAAAATACAGAAAGGAAGAAAAGCCAAAAACAAGAGATGAGGTCATCCGAGATTTTCAAATGGTGCCTGGTATTACGAAAGAGGTTGCGGAGAAGCTTTATGATGTTTCAGGTATCAAATCACTTTCTGAGTTGATATATTCTATGCTTTCAAACCAGCAGGTGAAAGGTGCGGAAAGGACTGCATTGGTATTTGAGGAATACATCCTTATGAAAAAAACTGGAGGAAAAACAATCTCTTGTCCATTCTGCAAAACGAGGATTGAGGTTTCATTGGACCGCTGCCCGGTGTGTGATGCTTCAGTTGAAGATGAAATTATCCGACTTGAGTATGAAAAAATTACGGATGGTCTGGGCAAATTTGTGAATGAAGTAATTCAAGAGCTTGAGGTTGAAGAGGATTTAGAGGAAAAAGAAGAGAGAAAGCCCGACGAGAAACCCGTTGAAAAACCTTCTGCGCAGCCCCAGGAGAAGGTTGAAAAGACGCCACCAGAAGCGGAGCAAACAACAGAGGAAAAGGAAGTAAAGGAGAAGAAGGTAGAAGAGCCAAAGATAAAGTTAACATTGGATGAACTTGAGGAAGTTGAAGGGCCGACGGAAAAGAAGAAGGTGGAAATCCCAGAGGTGGAAGGGGAGAAGAAAGAGGAGAAGAAAATCACGTTTGATATAGAAGATATTGATACAGTTAAGGAAGAGGAAGCGAAAAAGAAATCGCTCGAGGATGTTTTGGGCGGCTTGATTGAAGAGGAAAAAATTAAAAAAGAAGAAGAAATAAAGGAAGGAGAGACAAAGAAGCCCAGAATAAGCGAGGAAAAATATAGAGAATACAAAAAGCGAATTGAGGACTGGAAAACAGAGGGCTACGATGTCACGGAAATAGAAAAAATCCTTGAAGAGAAGCCAGAACAATTTGAGGAACTCTCGAAGAAAATCATCATTGAGCAATTCAAAAAGCGCAGGGCAGCCCTTAAGAAACCTGTGAAAAAATAGGTGCGGTTGTAGTCTAGTGGTTAGGACTGAGGCTTCCCAGGAACCTTTCTTAGAAAGAAAGGTTCGGGTAAAGCCTCTAGCCCGGGTTCGAATCCCGGCAACCGCATAATTTATTTTTTACCTCTGTTTTCCAGAACTGATGGTTGAGAATGTAATTCCCAAACTCAGAATTGCAAACTACAGAGTGGTTGATGCATCTGGAGAGATAAGAGTGGACACAAACGAAATTTTGGATTTTTTTGAGCGGGTCAGTGAAGAAGAGACAGTGGTATACGTTATAGATTTAAATGGATTTACAGAGGGCACGCCCCACCTTGATATCCTGTCCGAAATTTCAGATTTAATTCCTATCTGGGTAGAGGCGAATTCAAAGAGTGTGGAAGATGTATCTGACCTTCTGATGGCAGGTGTGGAGAAAGTCGTGTTAGAGATTGGGAAAGTAACTCCCCATGCCCTTCAGAGGATAGGAGAAGAAACTACAAGTGTTGCATTGCTTCTATATGAGCAAGGGCTGGAAGCAGTTGAGAAAATGTACACTTTTTTGAGAAAAACCGGGTGTGAAATAATTTTGAGAAACTGCAAAGATAAAAATTTCGGGCGAGCCCTTCAGGGGATCCCAGTTATATTAGATGTTGCCTGTGCTGATGAAGACATGCCTCAGGTGACGGAAAAATTAAACATTGTGGGAAAAATTGTGGAGGCAGATTTAAATGACATATGAGCTCCAGAAAATTGTAGCGTTTGTGCTAAAAAGTCAGGGAATAAAAGAGATTACGGAAAGCGATTTTGTCAACTACATTTCTGTCAAAAAGCGAATGGTAGCGCCACAAGACGCAAAGAAAATTCTAGAAAAATGTATTTCTAGTTCTGTTCTTCAGAAAGAGGGAAATCTGCTCAAGCCCAATTTTGAGCTTGAAGATGTAGTTTTGGAACAGGGTTTTACGATAACACCAGAAATTCTTGTCTCAGAGAAAGTTGATATCTTCGTAGAAATTGTTAAATACATTTCTGACAAATCTGGTAGAGAGCGGAAAGAAGTGGTGGCTGAGGTAAACCAAATTGCTGAGGAAACTTGCACCATGCCAGTAGTTGCAGCTCTAATTTATGCAAAAATGATTGGTGTAGATGCAAGTAGATTCTATGATGCTGTGGAGAATGAAATCATCAAAGATAGGAAGAATGAATGACGTCTGTTGGAAAAATATATCTACAGTTTGCCTATGAAGGGGTAGATACCAATGGAACCCCTTTATGAAATAGCAATTCTCCTAGTGTTTGCATTCGTAGGTAGCATAATCTCCTCAAAACTCGGGCAGAGCACGCTTGTTGGTTACATAATTTTGGGGATGCTAATTGGCCCCCATATGTCAATCAACTTCTTTGGTTACCAGTACAAGGGCATCGTTCAGAATGACGAAATCATTTACATCTTTTCAGAACTGGGTGTGATGCTCTTGCTTTTCTTCGTCGGTCTGGATTTTTCGGTTACAAGATTAAAACAGGCAAAGAACGCAAGCGTGATACTTTCTCTTGCAGACATCGGAACAATGCTATTTGCTGGCTTCATTATAGGTACAGTCTTTGCCTGGCCATTCAAGGACACCTTCTTTCTTGCCTGCATCATAGCGATGAGCAGTGTGGCTGTTACAGCTAAAGCCCTTGAGAAAATGCAGCTCTCTTCACTCCAGACAAGAGACACGCTAATTGGGATGATGTTGATTGAGGATTTTCTTTCAATCATTCTTGTGATTATTGCCTCAAGTTTTATGAACAAAACAGGAAGCAATGAAATCCTAATGGTCATTGTGGGGCTAATCCTTATTTTCATATTCTTTCTGGTGCTTTATGTATATGTGGTGCCATTGATTGCGAAGCATGTGCACCATCTGAGGGATGAAGAAATAATGGGGCTTTTCGCACTTTCAATGGTGTTTTTTGGTGGAGTGATAGGGCTTCCGTTTGGGATTTCTCCACTGATAGGTGCGTTTTTCGTTGGCCTTGCATTTTCTGAGACCAAATTGAAGAAGGATTTCGAAAAGCATCTTACCTCTTTCAAGCACATTTTTGTCGCAATCTTCTTCCTTTCCTTCGGAATGATGATAGCGCCATCTGGCTTCCTTACGAACCTTGAAATTATCTTTTTCGCCTTAGTTGCGATTGTCATTTGCGAAATGTTTATTCTATCTGCGGTAGGATACCTCGTTGGACTGCCTTCCAAGGATGCTGTTTTCGTAGGCAACGGTGCTCTGCCAAGAAGCGAAGAAGCGGTAATTTTTGCAAACATCGGCACAGGACTGAAGAACATAGATGGAACTCCCGCCCTGATGCATGCATCTAGTATTTACCCTGTTACTGGTGCTATTTGTCTCATTACTACTCTCATAACTCCTGTGTTCCTCAAAATTCATCAAAGATTGGCCCGTGCTTATTCAAGAATTCTACCCAACTACATTAAATACTCTAGTGCTGTCATCTCCAGGACTCTCAAAAAAATTATCTTTCCGAGGTCCGTTCCTATTTACAGAATTGATAGAAAAGTTGTGCTTATTCTGATGCTATTCCTTTGTGTCTTCGTCACCCAGTTGCTCACAGTAGGGCTTGTGCATTACATTCTCGTGATTTTCCTTACCCCAGCAATTCTGATATACCTTACACTGAAGCTTAACCGTATGCTATTGCCTGTGATAAGACATTTGAATTATTCTAATCTCGGGATGACAAGAAAGATGGACCACTTGATTGAAACCACAGTTTCAGGCACTGTTGTGCTGTCTTGTCTAATGCTCTACTTTGTCTCGGCGACATGGCAGTACAACTGGCTCCTTTCGATTTTTCTGATTCTCTCCGCCTTTATTGTGATTAACTTTGCGATGTACATTCTCTACAAGGAAACAACGAAAGTAGTGGTGCATAAGAGGTATGTGATTGTAGTTAGACATTAAATTATAAAATTTTCCTCAAATTCTGAAGGCAATGCCCCAAATGCACCAATCCGCACAATCTCATAGTTTTGTCTTAGAAACTCAGTTGTTTTTCTGGAAGGCACTTCGATACCTGAGACACCCGCACGAATTGCACGAAACTCTATTTCCTGGATGTAATTCTGGGTTATTCCATTTATCCGAGCAAATCTGGGGCGAAGGGCACCTAGCACAAGCTCTGTCTCCGGCAATTGGATTTTTGCATTCCTAATGACTTTTTCTATATCTTCTGGTAATGGAAGTGGGTCAGTGCTACAGGGTGTGCCTGGTGTTGGGATGAATACAATAAAAACGATTTTTTCAGGTGTAAAAACTTTCTTCAATTTTTCAATTGCTTCATTTTCGTCTGAAAGCGTACCGTGGTAGAGACCAATACAAAGATGTGGAACTATGTGCTTTACCCCGGCGTTTCTCAAATTTCTGAAAGTTTCAACGTATTTCTCCACACCTTCATTTATATGAAAAATTTCTTTAACTGCTGAGAACGAGGAGGGGAACTCCATAGAAGCAACATCAATGGCGTCCACAACAAGATTAGCGGTCTCTGGTTCCATAAATCCGGTGTGAAGTTTTATCACAAACCCCTCTTCATGAAGTTTTCGAATTACGGGAAGCATCTTTTCTAAGTTCAACATTTTTCCATTTCTATCGCAACCTCCACTAACGAGGAATCCCTTTGCACCTTCTTTTGTTAGTTTCTCCGTGATTTGCTTGAATTTCTCAGGGGTTTCAGCTGGGTACATGTAACTAAGGTAGTGTGCCTTACAATGCTCACACATCAGTTGGCAGGTATTGCCTGAGATTGATATTGAGGGACAGAAGGGCCAGACCTGATAAACCTTCATTTTTTGCATATTCACAGTGGGGAGTTTTTGTTTTTTTCTAAGTTCCAGATTTTCGTGTAATCTGTATTCACAGGATACTTCATGGCGTTCTTTTCCATTTTTGATACAATGGCATCACTTAAGTCAATGTTTAAGGAGTTAGCTAGGGAAAGTAGAAGTATAAGGATGTCAGCCATCTCCTCCTTAATTTTCATGTAGTTTTCCACTTTAGAAGTCACTGCTTGGCTGTGCTGCCATTTGAAGATATCAAGGAGTTCTGCACTCTCAACTGCAATTGCTATTGCCAGTTCTTTTGGTTGATGATAAATTTCCCATTTCCTCTCGTTGTTAAACTTGGCTACAAGCTGCTTCAGATTCTCAAGTGTAACCTTTTCATCTGCCATGTGCAGAAATACCAGAGGGCAGATAATAAGGTTGCGATGGAATTTTTAGGCAATGTCCCAGTTTGTTTCTTACAAAAGTTTTTTTACTTGCAATGCCTGTGCATTTACATGTACGATGTGGTCTGCATAGGAAGTGCCACCCAGGATGTGTTTGTGAAAACGAACATCGCCAAGGTTCTGGAAATGCGGGAGATGCTACAAACAAAGGCCTACCTTTGTCTTGAGTATGGTGCCAAAATTAATGTAGATAAAATTATGTTTACCACAGGAGGAGGGGCCTCAAATACTGCGTATGGATTCGGAAAGATGGGATTGAGAACAGGATTCTGTAGTGCTTTGGGAAACGATGAAAGCGATAAAATTATTTTGAGTGAGCTTGAGAGAGAGGGGGTTGATACTTCTCTTGCTTTTAGAGTTGAGGAGGAAACTGGCTATTCTGTAATAATTACTACGTTTGAGGGCGAAAGAACGGTTCTAACCTACAGAGGCGCGAATAATCTTTTAGCGTTTGATGAGATTGACATAAATAAAGCCACGGATACAAAATTTCTATATCTTGGACCAATGACTGGTAAGGCAAGTGAAATTCCTTCTAAATTTGCGGAATTACTCGCAAATAGGGATGTGAAGATTTGCTGGAACCCAGGTAACACCCAGATTTCAAGGGGTATCGAGAAGATGCTTCCGTTTATATCACGAATAGACATTCTCTTTTTGAACAAAGAAGAGGCATCAAATTTCACTGGAATAAAGTATTCTCAGATGGTTGTGGATGAAGAAAGATGCATAGGGTGTGGTACCTGTGTGGATGTATGCCCTGTGAAAATTTTTGCAGTGGAGAGTGGAAAGGCGGTAACAAGACATCAGGAAAAATGCACAAAGTGTGGACTTTGTGTAGAACGCTGTCCTACAAGGGCAATAACCAATGAACCCTGGGCTGACAATCTTGATCCAATTTTGAAAAAGATTCATGCGATGGGTGTCAAACTTGTGGTAATTACAGATGGAAAGAAGGGAGTACAGTGTTACGATGGTAAATTCCGTTACATGTTTCCAGCATACGATGTGCCTGTTGTCTCCACTCTTGGAGCTGGTGATGCTTTCACTGTTGGATTCATATCAGCATTGGCGAAGGGAAGAGATATTGAAACAGCTCTTAAAGTAGGAAGTGCGAATGGCGCCTCTGTTGTCCAACAGTTCGGTGCAAAGTATGGTTTGCTAACTTGGGATGAGGCGATGAGCTTTATCAATGAGAAGGAGATTCCAGTAAGGAAGAGTGAAATCTGATGATTACATTTGTGGGTTTAGGATTGTATGATGAATTAGATATTTCATTGAGAGGGCTTGAAGTAGTGAGAAATGCCGAGCTTGTTTTCGCAGAATTCTACACCTCTGTGCTTGCAGGTGCGAAAATCGCAATGCTTGAAAATCTATATGGAAGGAAAATAAATCTGCTAAAACGAGAGGATATCGAACAAAATTTTGATAATCTTCTTGGTCTAGCTAAAGAGAAAAATGTGGTGTTGCTTTGTGCAGGGGACTCAATGACAGCAACTACGCATAGCTTCCTAAGGGTAGAAGCAATAAAGCGTGGAATTAAAACTCAGATTATTCATGGGGCTTCGATATACACTGCGGCTCCTGCAATCCTTGGCCTTCACATATACAAATTTGGAAGATGTGTGAGTTTACCAAAGCCAGAAAAGGGATTCTTCCCAACATCTCCCTATTACTCAATTCTAAAAAACCATGAAAACGGGCTTCACACTCTTATCTTGCTCGACATTAAGGCAGAGGAGAACTATCTGATGTCAGCGAATGAAGGAATCCATATTCTGGTAGAGTTGGAGGAAAGGGAAAAGAAGGGCTTGTTCACGGCCGAAACTAAACTCTGTGTTGTTGCAAGGGCTGGGAGCCCTGATTGCATTGCTGCATACGGGCCAATCTCGGAAATAGAGCGTGTGGACTTTGGGAAGCCACCTCATGTACTTGTGTTGCCTGGAGAGTTGCATTTCAGCGAGGAGGAAAGTTTAAAATTGATTAAAGTAAGATGAGACAGGGAAAATGTTTTTAACTATTTCCTCTATTCTATTCCATGAATGAGTTACGGTTTAATAGGGTTGCTGGTGAATGGGTAATTGTCGCAAGTGAGAGAGCAAAGAGAAAACATGAAGTGCCTGGCGAGATAAAACAAAAAGAGCCATTGCCTGAATGGAAAGCCGACTGCCCATTCTGTCCTGGTAACGAGGCAAATACACCTCAGGAATTGTTTTCTTATGTAGAAGAAGGAAGCCGCAAATGGAAACTTCGTGTAATTCCTAACAAATTTCCAGTGGTCTCTGAAAATAGTGGAACTGCACACACGGAGGGATTTTTCAGAAAAAGAGCAGCGACTGGCTTTCACTATGTAATAGTAGAAACACCATTGCACAATAGGGATATCCCTGACATGAATGAATCTGAGGTTTTCAATGTTGTCAAGGCCTATTTTGAATGTGTTAAGTATTTGTATAAAAACCCGTGGATTAAGTCAGTGATTCTTTTTCGTAACCATGGAAAAGAGGCAGGAACATCATTGATACATCCTCACTCTCAAGTAGTTGGGCTTGCGTTCGTACCCACACACATAATGGACCTCTTAAACACTGCCAGATGCTATTCACATGAAAACGGAAGATGTGTCTACTGCGACACAATAAGCGAAGAGCAAAATGCGAGCGAGCGGATTATATATGAAAACGCACATTTTGTGGCATTTGTTCCATATGCAGCCAAGCTTCAGTACGAGATACATATAATGCCTAAACGGCATCACAGCCACTTCTCTGAAATAACCTCTGAAGCCCTGACATCGCTTGGTGTTGTCCTCCATAAAGTGCTTTTGGCATTGAAACTCGCACTGAACGACCCAGCATACAATCTTGTCCTTCATACCGCACCCTCTTATTTAAAGGAGGTGGATTATTATCACTGGTATCTTGAAATTACGCCTAGATTGACCATACCTGCTGGACTTGAAATGGGTTCTGGGATTACGGTTAATATCTCCCAACCAGAAGAGAATGCAAAAACATTGAGGGAAAAAATAAATTAGTGGCTCTGGGCAAGTCGTTTGATTTCTGCTTCAATCGCCTTACCCTTTTCCTCGCCCCCAAAGGTCTTCATAACATCGCCTAAGGCTTTTGCGATTTTTGGAAGTTCTTCTGGCTTAATATCGTCTGGATTTATTCCTAAGTCCTTGCACTGTTTTTGGACAATGAATCTGCCGATGTGTCCCATCTCTCTACCCATTATATTGTATACTTTTTCACTGATTTGAGAAGTCATTGCATGTCACCTCCTTTCTTTTTTTTCCGCTTCTTTTTAACTTGCGTTTCTGGGGAGACAGTAATCTGGCCTGCACCTTTCTCTCCCGTGGGTTGCGGGTGCTCTTGTGGCGTAGTTTGCCTTGATTCTTCTGTTGTCTGTGCTTTTTGCGTTTCTGCAGGTGGAGCTGGAGCAGGAGGTGTCTGTGCAGGGGCAACTACTGGCGGTGGTAATAGTTCTTTTTTCCTCGCATCAATAAACTTCCCAAATGATTTCATTTTATGTTTCATACATAATTCCTCCAGAGTTTTAAGATAGTTTATCGCATTTTCTTTTTCACCTTTTTTAATTGAGAGCTCTATTTTCGCAGTGAGAATTTCGCAAGTAATGTAAGGAGATGCAACTTTGTGTCCGAGTTCCTCAGCAATCTTTATGTGGTTTTCGGACCCAACTACGTCATTCATCTTGATGCAGAGATCCGCATAAATTTTGTGGAGAAGAGCATTTCCAATTCTATCACTGATTTTTGAGAGATGCTGGTTAGCTTTTTCAATGTGTTGGCTTGCCTCCTCTTTGCTTCCACCAGACCTCAAAAGGGTTTCTGCAAGTCCAAGGTAGCACCAGCCCATTGTATCCAAGTCGTTTAATTTTTCTGCATACTCAATTCCCTGTTTGAAGGATTCCAGAGCTTTCTGCCAGTTCTCTTCACGGAGCTGGATTGCACCTATGCTGTGGAACGCTCTCGCTGTAGCAGGTGAGTT
Organism: Thermoplasmata archaeon; assembly: GCA_038874435.1. NCBI lineage: Archaea > Methanobacteriati > Thermoplasmatota > Thermoplasmata > Thermoplasmata archaeon. The sequence goes on along the minus strand of JAVZCK010000005.1, from coordinate 28,368 downwards.
GGTCTCTTTTAAGATTTTGAGACCCTTCAAGTTGAAGAGAAGTGCCTGTCTATAATCTCCCATCTCCGCGTAAACAGTTCCAAGCTCTAACAGAATTTCCCCTTTAATTGGAATGTTTTCCTCGCCAGCTTGCAAGTTGCCTGTGAAAATTGCTTCTGCACTAGCACTCTGGAAATATGAGAGGGCTTCATTATAATGTTTTATGGCATTGTCATAGTCACCGTTCCTCCATTCCATGTGAGCTACACCACGGAGTGCATCAGCAATGAATCTGGAGTCAGCAGTACCTTTTGCTAGCTCAATTGCTTTTGGAAGTAGGGATTTTGCTTTTTCATACTCACTCTGGTGCTGTCTTAAGCGAATTAGCAAAAGCAAACTTTCTGTCTCTCTTTTTTTGTCTTCATGCTCCTTCGCAATCTTCATCATGTCGACGAAGCAATTTTCTGCCTTCTCCCATGCACCGAGATAAAAAAGCCCCATCCCCTTCTTCATTTTTATCTCGTAAATATCTTCCCATCCTAAGTTCAACTCCTCAGCAATCGCAATTGCTAATTCATAGTATTTCTCGACACTTTCTGGTGCATGAAGCTTTTCTGCTCTGCTTCCAGCCATGATTGCATACTCATATGCTCTCTTTCTGTCTCTACTGTTCCCGAAGAGCCGCACAAGATCAAACACATACTCGCTTAACCTATCCTTTCGCAATTTTTCAATTGCTGAGCCAACAGCAAAGCAAATGGGTAGGATTTTTGTTCCGATGTCGTTGTAAATCAACTCCATGTAGATATTTCTAGTAAATCTATATTTTCCTGTTTTCGCATCCTGGGTTAGAATGCCTTTCTCTACCATCAAGTTTGCGATTTTATGAACAAGTTCAGATGGTTGGCGCGATGCCTCACTCACAATGTCTACCTCAAACTCATTTCCTGCTACTGCCATGTAATCTAACAAAGCAATTCCTTCTGGCGGTAAGGAATCAAGTTCCATCTGGAAGATTTCCTGAAGGTTATCTGGCATACTCAACTTCTCCCATTCAATTTTATTCCAGTTTTCAGGCACAGCAAGATCAATGTTTCTTTCTTGAACTAATATTTTCAGCATTTCCATTAACATTAAAGGATTCCCACTTGATTTCTGGTACAGTTGTTTAACGCCCTCTAGAGGTACATTCTCTCCGAAAAGTTTCGCGAGCAGTAGGCCAGTGTTTCCCTCATTAAAATTATCCACAATAACAGCGTTAAACATGTTGGTCATTATCAGAAACTGAAGAAAATCTGAAATTACCTTCCCTCTTCCTGTTTCTTCAAGCATTTCGGTGCGATAAGCACAGATTATCATTATTTTAGCAAGTTCCGGGTGTCGCACGAAGTAGTCAAGGAATTTTATTGTACCTTCGTCAACATCTTGGAAGTTATCTATGGCAAAAACCACCGGTTCTGTAGTAATGTATGAATTAAAGAATTTAAGGAGGGCTGCAAATGCTTCTTCTAGGGTTTCTCCCTCAACTTTTTCTACCCTTTCTTCCACAAGAAATTGCATACTAGGAGGTACATCTTTTCGTTCGATTGAGAAAAAGGAAGTAAGAAAGTTTCTAAGAGGCGCATATGGTGGCTGTCCGAGAACACATTCAAAATAGAAACCTCTTTTTGTTTCTAGGAACTTGTCAATGAGCGCAGTTTTTCCTGTTCCGATTCTGCCTGAGAGCATTACTACGCTACCAATCCCTCCCGCAGTTTTTGCATAAAACTCTTCCAGCCTTGAGATTTCATGTTCTCGGTTAACGAACACATCCATTAATTTCATTGTACATACTAAATTAGATGGATTATAAGAAGTTTTCCGAAGAGAAGATTAAAGTAAGTGAGTGGCTAATCTTTTAATAGGCGATGCTATATCCAAATTCATGAACCTTGAGGAGTTAAAAAAATTCTATGTGGATTTAAATCCCTTGATTCAGGCACGTCTGGAAAAGCGGGTGAAAATGGAAGGGCAGGGTCTCCTGCTCTACCCATACAAATTTGAGAAGACCACAAGTGCAAAGGAAATCCATGAACGATTTGCAAATCAGGGGCACGAGTTGAGTGAGGAGAAAGTCCAGATTGCTGGGCGATTGATACTTATAAGAGAGCATGGAAAGGCCTCTTTTGCACACATTAGGGACGAGACAGGTAGCATTCAGGTTTATGCCAAACTGGACAATCTCGGAGAAACAAAGTACGGGCTCTGGAAAGAACTGGATGTAGGGGACATCGTGGGAATCAAAGGCAGGGTTTTCAGAACGAAGAGAGGTGAGCTTACTGTGAGCATTGATGACTTTGAAATTCTCTGCAAGTCGCTCAGGCCTCTGCCAGAAAAATATCACGGAATAAAGGACATTGAACTCAGATACAGGAAGAGATATCTAGACCTGATAATGAACCCTGATGTTCAGAAAATTTTTGCGCTCAGAAGTAAGATTGTTTCAGAAGTTCGGCGGGGACTTGAGGCATTGGGCTTTCTCGAGGTTGAGACACCAGTTCTTCAATCCGTGGCATCAGGCGCTGCTGCAAGACCCTTCATAACTCATCATAACTACTTGGACCAGGACTTCTACCTCAGAATCGCCCATGAACTCCATCTCAAACGGTTGATTGTTGGGGGTTTTGAGAGGGTTTTTGAAATTGGTAAGGCGTTCAGAAATGAGGATGTGGATGCCCAGCATAACCCGGAATACACACTTCTGGAACTTTACTGGGCTTATGTTGACTATAATGACATAATGGAACTCACAGAGAATCTGGTGCATAGAGTGGCAATGAATGTACTCGGAAAAGAAGTAATTGAGTATCAGGGTAAGTCCATTGACTTGCGTCCCCCATGGAAACGGCTGAGTTTTCTTGATGCATTGAAAAATGAAGGAATTGAGATAGACATTGAGAAGGTGACGCAGGAAGAGGCTCTCCGAATCGGTGAGAGCGTGGGTGCCGAGATAAAACCAGATTATCCTGTGGGCAAGATTTTGATGAAGATATTTGAAAAGGTGTGCGAGGAAAAACTGGTGGGACCAGTACATATTTGCGACTACCCAATTGAGGTCTGTCCCTTAACCAAACCGCATCGTTCAAAACCAGGGCTTGCTGAAAGATTTGAAAGTTATATCGCCGGAATGGAAATTGCAAATGCCTACAGCGAATTGAACGACCCAGCATACCAACGCAAGATGTTCATGGCCCAGCTTGAGGAGCGAAAAAGAGGAGAAGCAGAGATCTATGACTACGACGAGGATTTCTGCGAAGCACTGGACTATGGTATGCCCCCAACTGGAGGACTGGGAATCGGAATTGACCGCCTTGTGATGATACTGACGAATGCACCATCAATAAAAGAAGTGATACTGTTTCCGACAGTAAGTGCCACAAAATGAGTAGTATGCTGGAAAAAATATTCTGCTGTCTTCTGTCTCTCCTATTCTGTTTGCCACATGCGGGTGCCTTCCAGATTTTCAATGATGTGCCTCCAGCTTTTACTGAGAGTGATTTAAGAGTGCCAGCCTATGTGGAACACAATTACACCCCTGAAACGCCACCACAACCGAGCCAGGATATTTTTCCAGTTTTGAACTGCAAACTCCAGCCATTGATAATTGGAGAGATTTATGCAGAGTTTGGAGGTACCGCTAGAATTTATCTGATAAACAACAATCGTACAGATTTTCAGAGACCAAGCAGTAACATGTACATTCTCAACATCTCAATTGTCTGGCATAACTCAATAAAAACCACACGGGCTGTTGGAAAGTATGCTGATACAGGTGAAAAGGTTGACCTCGGCATCTGGAATTTTGAGACGCCAAAGGAAGCGGGCAAATACCTGTACAACTTTGAAATCACGGTTTTCGCAATGGATTTCAACACCGGGCTCTGGGCTGGACCCAGAAACATTTCATTCAAGGAAAGCGAAATGGAGGTGACTGCGCTCGGTACACCTTACCAGAACATAATTGTCAATAATGAGAAGGAAATTTACAGTGAAATAAATTCCTTAGCCAGACCAACGGGACTAGTGGAAGCAAAGCTTAGGGAGATAAGGGCAAATACCACTGAGAACTACACCACACACCTCCTGCTTGGAATTTTCGAGTATGTCTGCGGAATTGAATATGCACAGGAACCAAATGGAAGCGATTACTGGCAGACCCCAGATGAAACAATAACAAGAAATTCTGGGGATTGCGAGGACTTTGCAATTTTGCTCTCCTCACTAGTAAGTGCAGCCGGTGGCACTGCCAGATTTTGCTACACCAACAACCATGCTTTTGCAGTCGTGTATATTGGTGAGCATTTCTCGGAAATTAAAAGAGCTGTAGATGGCTACTATTTTCATAAGATGAACATGGTTTTTGTGAAGGATAATTTTGGATACTGGGTTGTGGCAGATCCTGCGGGTGAACCCTATCTAGGAGGGCTGCCTGTGAGCGGGATTCCAACAGGAAGAAACGATGATCAAACATGGGAATGGCATCTAAACTCCACATACATGGGAATTATTGACATCACATTGAAGGATTACAAGACCCTTTCTTCCTATCTTATCTATATTTATATTCTTATAATTATAATTTTCACTTCTATTGCGGTAATCTTGCTCTATTTCTACTCCATACCCAGGTGCGCACTCTGTGGCAGGAGGATAAAAAAGCAGGAAATCGTTAGATGCCAGAATTGTGATACCCCTTACCATGTCTCCTGTTTTTCCACACTATATTTCTGTAAGTGTTGTAATGCTGGAACAGGGCTTTTAGAAGAGGGGCAGAACGAGAATAGTGGCAGCTCCACACAACAGTTCTCTATGGATGGACAGAAGCAAAGATGAGGATGAGGTTTTCAGATCTCATTCTGAAATTATTAAGCGAAACGAGTGTGTAAACTACAAATATTAGCACAATTTTTTTGCATATCACAAATTTTATATCTCATAATGCAATCCCCCTTCGAGCAACATGGATGTACCTACAGCCTTTGCATTGTTTGGTGCAATAATTGTTGTTGGATTCCTCGGTGCGATGCTATTCCAGCGTCTCAAAATCCCAGATGTTCTTATATTGATATTTCTCGGTATGCTCATCGGTCCTATCGCCTTACTTTTTGGTTGGCAATGGTTTTCTATTGAAACATTAAAGCCCTACACTCCATACTTTGCGTCTGTTGCATTGCTTGTGATTTTATTTGAGGGTGGACTGTATCTGAATTTTGATAAGGTGTTGCAGACAATTGGTTCCGCATCTATGTTCACAATTTCAATTTTTACTCTGAATATCTCTGTCTCTGCAATCCTTTTTATATTACTATTCAAAATGCCGCTCCTTCTTGGAGTTATGTTCGGGGCGATTTGTGGAGGCACTAGTGGAGCAATTGTTGTGCCTTTGGTGTCCCGCCTATCTGTAAAGGAAGAAACAAAAGTCATTCTCACGCTTGAAGCTGTGCTTACAGATGTGATCTGTGTTGTGGTCGTAATTGCAATTCTACAGTACCTGAGCATGGGAAATGTGGATACTGGTACATCTATTGCAAATGCGGCGAAACAGATTGCAGCTGCATTCTCTGTAGCAATAGTCATTGGACTTATTTTTGGGATATTCTGGCTCTGGTTCCTTAAAAAACTTGTTGGTAAGCCATATGCGTTCATGATGACGATTGCAGTGCTTTTCCTGCTTTATGCCTTCACCGAAACTGCAGGTGGAAACGGAGCAATGGCTGGTTTAATTTTTGGCATGGTTCTCGGGAATAAAGATGAGATAACTAGAATTTTCAAAATAAAGACGGAATTTGTGCTAGATGAACGCATAAAAGAGTTTGAAAGTGAGGTTAGCTTCTTTGTCCGCACATTCTTCTTTGTGTACCTGGGTTTAATGTTTTCATTCACAAGTTTAACATACTGGGTTCTGGGTACAATTTTAATTCTCATTGCGGCTTTCATGGGTGTAAGGCTGCTTGTCACCTGTGTGTTGGTCTCGTGGAGAAGTGGACTCTCCTCTGACTGGCAGATTATGGCAACGATGTTTCCAAGAGGGCTTGCAGCTGCAGTGCTTGCCACACTCCCACTATCCAGTGGTGTTGCAGGCACAGAAAACTTCGTAGGATTTGCATTTCTTGTAATCCTGTTTTCAAATATAATCCCGACTGCAGCAACCTTTGTATTTGAGAGAAAGAAGCTCAAGGAGAATTCTAAACAGAAACCAGAGCAAAAAATTCACTCTGCACAAAAAAATAGTTAAAAAAATTTAGGATGTTGTTTTTCCAGCCACAATCCAGTTGTCCGTGCCGACCACTTCAAACTCGATTCTCACAATGCCAGCATCTATCCCTGCACCCACTTTGCCCAGCAGCGAAGCATGCGCATTGATTGTGCTTTCAGTTCTTGCATCTCCTAGATAGTCATAGTCCCTCCAGTGGTTAATCACCTTCATTGCGTTGCCAACATTGGTTGGATAGGAAGAATATATCGCCGTGGGAATTTCCACATTTCCGATGTTATAAACCACCTGGCGAATGTGGTTGATCATGGAAACAAGGTATGCCTTTATGTAATCCTTTGTCCAGCTTGCACCTGGGAAGTCAGCCACAACATACTCCTGTCTGTAGGTCTTGCCTCCGAGGGTGTATTCAAAGAAAATTCCGAAGCCCTGTCTGCTGGCTAAGTCGTTCACACACTTTGAATAAACATCACCAAGTGAGTACTTCAGGAATACGCACAGGTCCTCCATGTTTGCCTTGAAATACTGCATGTTGTTTGTGAAAGCATTCGCAACATTGGATGGCATTGAGGAAGTGCCAATAACTATCGCTCCCACTTTCAGCTGAATTGTCTGATGGAGATAGGGCACATAGATTCCGTTCAGCGTTCCACTCCATTCTGCAATTGTGGGCTTTCCGCTTGGTACCTCAATCTGGCTTGTGAATTTTTTGTTGAAATAGGTGTTGTGGGCTGTTAAACTGTATTTTCCAAATGTGCCTGATTTGGGCTCACTTGTGTCGTTGAAATCAAAGTCGGCAGTGGTGTATTTCAACTCGTTCTTCAAATTCGCATAGTCAATTTTTGTAGCAAAGTACTTGCTCTTGTAATCCAGCACTTTAGAACCGCTCTTGAATGTGGCATCAAACCCATAGAACTTGATGTTGTAGGTGCTCACCCTTCCAGCAGAGTAAACTGCATTGAAGCGTTGGTCAAGCTGTGAAAGATACCCAGAATTTGCTGCGTCTCGCAGTAAGATTGAGTTTGTCTTCAGCACATCCGAAATTATCTTTGAAAGATGGACTTCCTGCTCAACCCCTTCATCTAGATAGTTCATTAGCAGAAGGTTCATTCGCATGTCTCTGTCCATTACCCAGTCCGCTGCATCCTTCATCCCTTCGATTAACTCCACAAACGGCTTGCTTATGAACCAGGGGTCGAACGAATCATCCTTGGGTGGGATCCCAAAGTAGCCCCTCGTCATTGGGTAGTCAATGTCATATGCAAGCCATCTAGATTCAAGGTTCCAGCCAGAGTAAACCACAACAGGGAAACTCATATCAATGGTAACTGTGTTGTTGTAGATTGTTTGTACATGTGAGGAGCCCTTCAGCAAGGAGTATCTTAGCGCATTCACTGTGATTCTTACACTCCCTGTAATTGTGACATCCCATTGGGTTGTGAAGGGTGCATCACCCATGTTGTGTTCAACATCCTGAGCATCTACATAGTGTACTCCCTTGCTTGGAATTGTAATCTGGACATTTATGCCAGAGCCGGGCGAGAGCACAGCTGGTGTCTGCTTCACTCTTAGTTCTTCGTGGAGAATGCTTCCGTTCTGGGCTGCAGTAGTCAGATTGTTCTCCCAGAAATCATAGACCATTCTGTAGTTTGTTTGTTCAAACAGCACAATGTTGCTTAAATCAGCATTGTCCCTTATGTGGTTCAGCGTGGTCTGCATTATGTTTTCCACCCAGCCCCCTTGCTTCATCAGCGCAACCACGAGACAGGTGTTGGAGCTCGAAGTCCCAATAAATTTAGTACCAATATATTCTCTTATAAACCGATAGTAATTTTCTTGGTATGCATGCATGTCTGTCACTTCGTCCATGTGCTCCTTCATATCTCTGGTTACATCCATAAGGAGTCCATTCCTCCCCACTGTGTCTTCAACTGCCTCTCTGATGTCTGCCATGATATGGTCCCATATGTTCTGATCAGTCCATTCTGCATTCACCTGGGCAAGAATAATCATTTTTGGAATGCTGCAGCATGGTGGCGTGCCATCCCATGCTTCATCATGCCAGGACATGCGCCTTGGGTCTGCATAACTGATACACACACGCATGAAGGCATCTCTCAACAAGTCATTCTTGAATTTGAACGCACCATTAGGATTGTACCAATCACTTCTCTGGACAGACGGTGGGAATCCTCTAGTTGGGAACGGGTCAAAGTCCTTCAGAGCACTCATCACAAGGTTCACAACCATCTCATACCAGAGGTCCACTGTTTCCTGTGTGATAGCATAGAGGTAGCCAGTCTTCGGATTGGTCTGTTCTCTATGGTAGGCACCGTACCTCCACCAGTTGTCCCTCACACTAAAAGAACTTGAGTAGGATGCCATGTCATTTATGCCTTGTTTAATCGCACCAGTATTAATAAGATAATCCGACTGGTTGAGCAAGATTGTGGTTTTGTCGCTTGGATCCACCTGTAAATTGGTATTTTCCAGATTGTGACGTTTTGAAATGTCATAGGCCATGTAGTCCATGAAGCCCTTGTTGTTCCTATCATCCACGCTTGATGAGAGTTTTTTCATTGTTCTATTCAGTGCCTCGAGAATGTCATACAGCGTGTCATAGTAGGGAGTGCCACTCCTCGCATGTTTTTTGATTAAGGACTCCTTAACAAGGTAGTATTTGTAAAGGCGATTACCGATTCCGCTGAAATCATCCCAGGTTTCCACTTTGTAGGGCTGAGCATCCAAGTTAGGTGCTCCTGACTCACCGAGAATCAAGTCCCTCGTATCTGGCACACCATACGCATGCACATACCATGTTCCGCCTGGAAACACCGTGTAGGTGCCTGAAACAAGCATCCTGTGAATTGGACAATATGCCCAGTAAAAACCAGACATCTCGTTTATGTAAGCAGAACTCTGGTAGTCCCCGATACTCTCCGCAAGTCCGAGCCATGACCTGAATTTACCGAGCCAGATTTTGAGCATTGCCTTTGCCCATGCCTCTCCCTTTCCCTTTGCTTCATTCCAGTCACGGAACGGTTCTTTCAAAATCGGGTCTGCAAAATAGTCAGTGCTCGGGTCCCAGAAGATTGTAAGCAATTCAAATGCAAATCTATCTGCGAAAGAATAGATACTCTGGGCCAAAATCTTGCCTGTGTCTATCTTCGTGTCCTTGATGTTTTTATACAACGCCCAGATGTCCGCTGCATCAACTGTGCCATTTTTTACCCAGGAATCAAATAAAGCACTAACGCCTAGCTGGGCTGCAGCATCTCGGTCATAGTCCCTGAAGTATCTGGCAGAGAGCAAGAGCATTGCTACATTCACTGCAATTTTTGCATCGTCTTGTGTAAGCACCTGCTCCTTCGGATAATTGTAGATTCCATAGCCACCACCAGCATAGCCAAGCAGCACTCTGTACTGGGCTATTGTGGTTAAAATGAATTTTGTAAGTCTGCCCAATTCTCCAAAGTCACCAAAAGAAGTCCTTGATAGATAGTCATAGGCGTTTCGCATCATTGGTAGAGCAGAGTATAGATTCTTGTCAAACTCCATTGTTTTCGTGAAAATGTAGTTGGCACGCACATCCTTCATCTCAAGCGTCACATTACCTGCCACTCTTGGATACGCTGTTTTCTTTGTCTGGCTCAACATCGTGTTCACTGTCATGTCAATTTCATTGCTGCTTGGAGAGGCATAGAGAAGAAACTCTGGTCTGCTCTGATTTGATATGTCTACTGAATCATTCACATTGAAAATGTCCATTATGAAATAGACATGCTGTTCTGTCACATTTATCCAGTAATTGTCCATGCGTTTTGGCTTGTAGTAGGTGTTCACATAACTTGTGAAATTGTCCTGCAGGCGTTTGTTTATCTGGTCCAATGGTGGGTTGTGCTGGTTATTCATGTCCGCAATCACTCGCATCAGAATGTAGTAGGCAACGGTCTCAAGTTCTTCACCACATGCCCTTGCCACTGCATTTGTATCTGCCTGGTAATGTTCTATTGCGTGCTCGGAACGCTCTTTATCTATCTCAGCAATGTAAAGTGTGCTCACGGTTGCGAGAGAAAGAATCACTATCGCTACAAGTGCAAACGGCACTCTTCCACGCTCATTTTTTCTCATCTTTCTTATTTCTTTTTTCATTTTTTCTCACCCCCTTAACGGAGCCAGATTGCAAGTGTCACCTTCATCACATTCGTGGGCTCGTAGGGCATTTTAAAGTATTCTGTTGCAGTGTACTTAATCTGTGGGCTTGCACCATAATCAGAAACCCAGATATTCACATTTTTGTAAGAGGCAGAAAGATTGTAATGATACTCTGGCATCACCACGGTTCTGACTGTTGCGTTAATCTTCGCTTCTATGCCCTGAACAATACTGTTCACATCTGCCACGCCCTTATCTCGCAGGTAAAGGTCTTCAAACAGAAGCTCGAGGACACTCTGGTCTTCAAGCAGAATTGTAGCTCCGGAGGCAGTGTATGTGGCTTTATCTATCGTCACTCGCAGAATGTTCTCCAGAGTTTCTGCAACCACCACAATCTTCTCATCGTCCTTGACCGTATTTTCGTAAATTTTTACTGTTGAGAAGCTCAAGATTAAGCCAGCAAGAATAAGCAAAGGAATGAAAAAAACCATGTCGAACAAGCTGCTCTGGCCTTTTCTATTCATCCGTCCCATTTTCTCACCTCCAGATTGTTACTGTCAGCTTGCCCTCGTGTATCTCCTCTTCATTCACAAAAATTGCAATTCCGCTTGAAATCACATAAACTCCATACTGGAGTGAGGCCGTGTTTGGTATGTTCCCTGTCTTCACAGTGCGATTGTACTTCCAGTAGTAGGGGCTTGTGTCTGTGATGTTTATCTCAAAATCAAAGTCGGGCTGGAAAGCCCTTGTGAGATTGTCCAATGTGTAAGTTGCCACCTTTCTGCAATCAAACAGTCCTTCCATGTTATTGTAAGTGAGGTTCTCCCATGCCCTGATGTCCCGGAGAAACTTGTTGCATTTTGCTTGGTAATCCACCCTTACATAATTTGCTTGGTAATTTGCGTAGGCAACAGTCGCTGCAAGGAAAAACAAGGTGATGGCTGTAATTGCAATTATAACTGTGGGAATTTCCTCATAAAAATCCGCAGCCCCATTTTTTGAAATATAGAACCTTCTGTTCCTTTTATTTGCGAGATTGCGGTGCATAGTACCTCCTCTGTTACTATATCGCGTTCGCTATATATAAATATGCTGTGGTAGTGTGTGGGTATTCTGTCATTTGAAAGATAAATGATTACCTACATGGTACAGTTATGGTCTCTACCTGGTTAAATATAAATACTTTCACCCCCATTTATTAACTGTATTTACAGGAGGTGCGTAAAAATGAATAACAATACCAGGATGATAATTGGAATTGGGCTGCTTTTTGCTTTGATAGCAAGCGCTATCTCTGTCACTATCCCAGGAATGAGTACATCCTCTAACCCTGTTTTAGTTGAACCTCAGGTAAAAGTCGCAGACCATCTTAACAATCCAGTTATCCCAACTACATACATGGAAGAGAACGAAGTGGAGGAAGTTTTTGAGGGATATTATGCGGAGCCAGTGGTGTATGCTCAACCTGAAATATCAATTGATACAGGCTACCCTGATGTTAGTGGAGTAGGCGGTGCAGCAGACATAATTGTGAAAAGCATGTCAATTTCCCCAACAGCACCAACTGCCTACCAGTCCATCACGATTACTGCGACCCTAACCAACTATGGAGAAGTGGCTGCCTCTGGCTTTTCTGTGGAGTTCAAGAGCCAGTATGGAAATGCAAACATCTCACTTGGAACAGTGTGGATAGATGTACTTGAGCCAGAAACATCTACAACTGTTTACAAAACCACAAATAAGCTCGGACCGGGCTATCACACCGTGATGGTAGTGGCAGATTCAACAAATAGCGTGCCAGAGAGCAATGAGAAAAACAACATAAAATCGGCGGTGCAATGGTTTACAGCCCCCGACCTTGTAGTTGAGAAAACCTGGATCGTGGACACATATGGAAGCACAACAACCACAATAACTTCAGGTCAGCCGTTCAAGGTATATACCACGGTAAAGAATGCTGGAGATGCGAATGCCGCCGGTACTTTTTACACGAAAATCTTTGTTGACGGAAAACTCTATGGTACCAAGACAACCTCAGGGCTTGGCGTAGGGACCTCCTTCTCCTTCTCAAGCTCAACTGTCTATGTGTCAGAACCAGGTTCTCACACGGTCAGAGTTGTAATCGACACAACCTACGTTGTGAGCGAGGCAAACAAAGCCACAGGAACTTACATTGGGACTGGAGAAAGCAACAACGACCCGACAATCTCGTTCCAGGTTGTCAAAGCAAAGTGGACAGTTCTGTTCTACTACGATGGCGACAATAACCTTGACCAGTACATGGTGGAGGACTTTATGGATGTGGCGAGTGTGGGCTCCACAAGAGATGTTAGCATTGTAGTCCAGATTGACCATGCCAGTAGCGGCGCATACAGATACTTTGTTACGAAAGGCATGTCTCCAACTTCCCAGAATGCACTCATGAGTTTGGGAGAGGTAAACATGGGTGATAGAGATACATGGATTGGCTTCCTGATATGGGGTGCCCAGCGATTCCAGGGTGAACACTACCTTGTGAACCCTGAGAACCATGGGGGCTCGTGGCTTGGCTGTTGCTGGGATGACACGAATGGCGGTGACAATCTCGACCTTATAGAAATCGCTAACGGTGTTGAAGCTCTCAAACAGTTCAGTGGGCACAATGTGGATGTGCTTTACTTTGATGACTGCCTGATGGGTGCTATTGAAGTCCTAGCACAGGTTTATCCATATGTGGACTATGTTGTAGCAAGCGAGACAGTGGGTTGGACATCCTCCTTCCCGCAGAACAGGATTGTCGGGGCAATTGTAGGCAATCCCGGCATCTCGGGTGCAGCTTTGGCGACAACAATAATCAATGTTGCAACTCCAGTTGATGATGCAAGCTATACCACCCAAGCAATTGCAGCATACAGTGCTAGTGCAGTACCAGGGCTTGTCAGTGCAGTGGATAGTTTCGCAAGTGCATTAATTAGTGAGTTATCAAAGGATAAAGAAAACATAACCAAAGCAAGGAATGCTTGTGGTGTAATCTTTGATTCAACTGGCTACAATACAGTTGACCTTTATCAATTCGCAGAAAACATCCAGAAATACGCAAATTCCAGCAGTTTGAAGAGCGCAGCCGCTAATGTGATGAGCCAGGTTTCCTCAACTGTTATGGTCTACAGAGCCACCCCCAGCGTTAGCTTCTGTAAGGGAATTAGCATCTACTTCCCAAGCGGCTGTGCAAGCTGTGTTAGCGGATATGCTTCTTCGGGTGTCTTCACAGAACAAACGCAGTGGGATGAATTCCTTCAAGCATACAACTCAAAACTGACACCCTCTGAGGCACCAGAGATTGTGATGGCAGTAGACTGCAGCAGAAAACTTTTTCTTTAAATTTTTTTGATTTTTTAAATTCAGTTTTTTAAAAGAGAATTTTAACTGAAGTTAGCGACGGGGAAATGATTTATACTTCAACTGCATTTGACTAACCATGAGCAGCATTCTCGTGCATAACATAAAATATCTTCTTACAATGGAGAAGCCATATCAATTGAAGAAGAACATGGCAATCAGGATAGAGAGGAACAAGATTGTGGAGGTTGGAACTGCAAAGGGACTGAAAACAAGGGTGGATGTGAAAATAAACGCAGATAAACATCTTGTGCTTCCTGGTTTTGTTAATACCCATCACCACTTTTACCAGACCCTTTTCAGAAACATGCCCCATGTCCAGAACGCGGAACTTTTTGACTGGCTCAAGGGCTCGTATCTTGTGTGGGCAGGCATTGATGAGGAAGGGCTGAGAGTGAGCACAGCCACCGCAATAGCAGAACTTTTGCTTACAGGGTGTACCACAACTTCTGACCTATTTTACATCTTCCCCTCTGGAAAAAAACTTTCAATAGAAACCCAGATAAAAGTTGCGAAGAAAATGGGAATACGTTTTCATCCCTGCAGGGGAAGTATGTCGCTCGGAGAAAGCAAGGGCGGTCTCCCACCAGATAGTGTCGTTCAGGAGGAAAAAGACATCCTGAGGGATTCAAAAGAACTCATCGAGAAATGGCATGAGAAGGAGAGGTATGGGATGGTGAGGGTAGTGCTGGCACCATGTTCTCCATTCTCTGTGACCACAGAACTCCTCAAAGAAACCAAAAAACTTGCAGACAGATATGGGGTTTATTGTCATACGCACATTGCTGAAACAATTGATGAAGAAAAATTTTGTTTGGAAAAATTTGGGAAAAGACCAATTGAGTACATGGAAGAAACTGGATTCATCGGAAAAAATGTGTGGTATGCCCACTGTGTGCACTTGAATGACGCCGACATCAAAAAACTTGCAGAGACAGGCACTGGTGTGGCCCATTGCCCAACTTCCAACATGCGACTCGGTTCAGGAATTGCACCCGTAAGAAAAATGCTGGATGCGGGTGTGAATGTTTCTCTTGCGGTTGATGGAAGCGGAAGCAACGATTCCTCGCACATGCTTGCGGAATTAAGACAGGCGTTACTGCTCCAGCGATTGAGATATGGTGCATCAGGACTGAGTGCAATCGAGGCAATTGAGATGGCAACAATAGGAGGTGCAAATGTCCTTGGTCGAGAGGACATTGGGAAAATCGCACCTGAAATGGCTGCAGACATTGTAGGTTTTGACCTCCAGAAAATCTATTATGCTGGTGCTCACTCAGACCCTGCGGCAGCCCTCATCTTCTGTGCTAGCCAGAATGTTGATTTTTCAATTGTGAATGGAAAGGTTGTGGTGAAGAATGGAAAACTTCTTACTGCGGATGAGAGAAAAATTTTCGAGAACCAGGAAAGGGTTTCAAGGCGGTTGTTGAGGGATGTCTGTGCTCACAATCACTGATTGCAAAGCGGTAATTGATGGTGAACTTCTTGAGTGTGAAATTCAGATTGAAAACGAAAAAATTGTGGAGATAAAGAAGGTAATTCATGGAGAGAAAGGAGTGGTATTATCTGCAAGAGGGTTGATTGTGATTCCAGGCCTAATTGATGTTCATGCCCACATTCTTGACCCTGTAATTCCATCCTCCAACTTCAAAAATGCCTCAGAAATGGCATTATTAGGTGGTGTGACCACTGTGTTGGAAATGCCCACAGACAAACCCACACTTTCAAAGAATGTAGTTCTTGAAAAATTGGAACGGGCTAAAAGAGAGGCAATTGTGGATTTTGGCTTTCATGCAGGCAACTACAGAGCTGGATGTGGGGCAGAGATTCACAAATTGAAGGGGTTTCTGAAAGCGATAAAGGGTTTTCTGTGTAGCCCTTATCAGATAGACAATCTGGAAGAATTTTTTACTGTGGCGGATGAAGCTGGGCTTCTGCCGATGCTTCACTGTGAAGATGAGGCAGTGTTGAGAGAAGCTGCTGGAAAGCTTGATGGTAAAGAACTGAAGCCCTCGGATTATCCAATGCTGCGTCCAAGCCAGGCAGAAAAGATTGCAGTTGAGAGAGCTTTAAGCACCGCTACTGATTTGAACGCACCATTGCACATTGTCCACCTGTCCTCCAAGGAAGGTGTCGAAGTGTTGAGGAAGCATAAAGTTAGTAAAATCAGTGCGGAAGTATGTCCACACCATCTAGTATTTACCAGGAAAGATTTGGAAGAGAAAGGGGCATTGCTAAAAATGAATCCTCCATTGAGAGAAAAAGAAGATGTTGAGACCCTTTGGCATGCCCTAATCTCTGGACTTGTAGATTGTGTCTCTACGGACCATTTTTACACACCTCAAGAAGAAAAGCAAAAACCGATTGAAAGTGCACCTGCAGGTATCCCAGGGCTGGAAGCTCTATGTCCTCTTATCTATACTTATGGGGTGAAAAAACGGGGAATGAGCATGGCGAGATTTGTGGAGGTTGTCACTGGCACACAGGCAAAAAAATTTGGTTTGTATCAGAAAGGCAGAATTGAGAAGGGAATGGATGCAGACCTTGTGCTGTTGAACCCGAAGGTAACGAAGAAATTCAGGAGTAAGTACTGGAGTCCTTACGAGGGCATGGAATTGACTGGTTACCCTGAGATTGTGATTTTGCGGGGCAGCGTTGTGATGGAGCATGGAGAGGTGTGTGGAAAGCCAGGAAGTGGAAAGTTTGTGTTTGGCCCCTAGTCCATTTGCAACCTTCCTTGAGTGACAAAGCCAAATATTTATATATCCCAAACCATGTGTGGAACTAATTTCCGAGAAGCACAGAAAGGTGATACTATGGTCAGGAAACCTGGCAGAATGTACAGAGAGATTGAAGGGCAGCCATACACGAGGAAGGAATACATGGGTGGTGTGCCCAATGTTCGAATTTCTCAGTTCAAGATGGGTAATTTAACCGCGAATTTTGACTGTGCGGTCTCACTTGTAGCCCTTGAAGCATGTCAGATAAGGGACATTGCATACGAGGCCGCAAGAATTAGTGCTACCCGTGTTCTTGAGTCCAAGTTGCCCAACATGTTCAGATTAACAGTTCGCAAGTATCCACACAATGTATTGAGGGAGCATAAGATGGCAACTGGTGCAGGTGCAGACAGAGTTTCTGGAGGTATGAGAGCTGCCTTTGGGAAAGCAGTTGGCCATGCCGCAAGAGTAAACATAGGTGATGTAATAATTACTGTGGAGGTCCCAAAGGACAAACTAGACATAGCTAAAGAAGCATTAAGAAAAGCCAACACCAAACTTCCGACACCCACCAAGATGGTGATAGAACTAAAGACAAATGTAGAAGAGAAGAAAGAGAATTAATATTGTTTCCATCTGTCTGTTTCTTTCTCTTTTTTATAACCTTCCAACCTACCACTTATATGCTACATAGCTCGTAGTTAAGCCCCAGAGTTTTACTTCATAAATCCTACAACCAGGAAATAACTCAATTAATTCACGTTTTTTTAGGAGTCGAATTGAATTAGCGGTTTTTATTGCGTTCCTTTTAGACATTTTTTTGTACCATCCTAAGTTAAAGTGAGTTAGTAAGAACACTTTAAGCCATAACGGAAAGAATTGGAAGAAGGGAAACATGAAGTGGGGTTCAAATGGGAAATAGAAATTTGGCGTTTGAACGAAATAGCGTTTACCAACCCTTTGGATTTCTTGAGCCATACGTTTTTGGTCATTGAAATCGCCAACATGCTCAATCACGGAATTTGAAAATACTACATCAAACTCATTATCTTTGAATTCCTGCATGTCGCGTGCATCCCCGATAACCCAGTTCAATTTTGGATTAGTTTTTTCTGGAGGGACCATATTTAAAACTGTGAGGTTCACTCCATCTATAAATCCAATTCTTTCCCAAAAAGTTTCTGTGCCACCAACATCCAAAACTTTAATAGGTTTAGGAAGCCGGGATAGAAGGTCCTTAAAAAAGGCAAATCTTTTTCGTCTTAATCTAATCGCAAACGAATCATCCTGTTGATAATCAACGAATCTTTTAAACACACTCATATTATCCTCTATTTCGGTTTTTATACTAAAAAATTACAATCATATATCATAAAATAGACTTGTATAATTCAATATACTCATTCGCTGCACGGTTCCATGAGAAATCTAGTGTCATATCTTTTTTCACAAGTGAATTCCATGCATCCTTTCTGTTAAACTTCTCCAGCGCTCTCAGGATTGCTTTCAGGAATTCATCACCAAGGTAGTTTTTGAATAAGAACCCATTTCCCTTTTCTTTGTCAGCATCCAAATCGAATACAGTGTCAGCCAATCCTCCAGTTCGTCTGGCAATTGGAATTGTTCCGTACCTCATCGCAATCATCTGGATTAACCCGCATGGCTCAAATTTAGAGGGAATGAGAATAAGGTCAGCACCTGCATACAGTTTGTGGGCAAGTTCCTCATCAAATTTAAGCACACAGGCAATTTTGTCACTAACTTCTCTGAAAGTAGAGACAAGTTCCTCATAGTATCTGTCCCCAGTGCCCAGAATCACAATCTGGATATCCAAATCCAGAAGTTTTGGAAGGATGTCAGCAATCAGATCAATTCCCTTTTGTTCAGATAACCGCCCAATGTAGGTGAGCAAAGGAACCTCTGTATTTTGCCGCAACCCGAGTTCCTTCTGAAGTTCCAGTTTGTTTTTTTGCTTTCCTTCAATTGCATTTTCAACTCTATAGTTGTGATACAAGTACTTGTCTGTTTCAGGATTGAAGAACTCAGTGTCAATTCCATTTAGAATTCCAGATACTTTGTGGGAAACATATTTGAGAAGACCTTCCATTCCATAGCCATACTCTTGGGTTTGAATCTCTTTACTGTAGTTTGGACTGACTGTAGTAACTGCATCTGCGTAGACAATGCCACCTTTCATAAAACTAAGCTGGCCATAGAATTCCATTTCCTCCATTCGAAAAACACTTTCGGGTAACCCAGTAAATCGCAATGCATCCCGATAAAAATTCCCCTGATACTGGAGATTGTGAATTGTGAACACAGTTTTAATCTTTGAAAGTTCATCGTTGTTTTTTTCCACTACTTTCAGGTAGGCGGGAATTATGCCCGTCTGCCAGTCGTTACAGTGTATTATGTCTGGTTTCCACTCATGTCTTTTAAGGAATTCTATCACTGCCCTTGCGAAAAAAGCAAATCTTCTTGCATCATCTGGCTGGCCGTAAAGAGAATTGCGCTCAAAATATCTATAGCAGTCCACAAGATAGACCTTCACACTTCCCCAGATTTGTGTTTCCCTAATGATTGCTGTATCCGGGTATTCCTCAATGGTTACTGGAAAATCCATCAAGGTCTTCTCCCAGTTTCCTATGTTTTTGTACCTTGGCATAATCACTCTCGCATCCACTCCCTGCTGCACAAGTGCCTTTGGTAAAGTTCCAGTTACATCCGCAAGTCCACCTGTTTTAGCGAGTGGTGCTACTTCTGAGCTTACAACCAACACCTTCAGTTTTTCTGCATTCTCAACCATGCGGGGGGAATAGATGAACTGATATTTTAAGGATACTTTTATATAACCGCAAGCCCATTATCATCTATGCCTCTGAGAGAGCCAGCAGTTGCAGGTGCATTTTACCCCGCCAGTGCATCTAGTTTGCGAAAGAGCATTGAGCAGTGCTTTCTTCATGAACTTGGGTTTGGGCGAATCCCGAAGCTGGGGGAGCAAGGGAAAAAGAGAATAAAGGGGGTTGTGGCACCGCACGCTGGTTATGTTTACTCTGGACCTGTTGCCTCCCATGCCTATGGGGCCCTTGCCGAGGAAGGTTTTCCAGATACATTCATAATTCTCGGTGTGAACCACCATGGCTTCGGAGAAGAGGTGGCACTTACTACTCAGGACTTTCTAACACCGCTCGGAACTGCAAAAATTGACATGGAAATTGCAAAAAAGTTGATTTCTGAGGGAATTCCAGATGATAAAAGGGCCCATGAGGAGGAACACTCAATTGAGGTGCATCTTCCGTTTCTCCAGTATTTTAAGACAGATATCCAGTTTGTGCCTATAGCCATGTATAGGATGGATTTACCTACAGCGAAAAAGACAGGTGAGGCGATAAAAAAGGCGATTGCAACCACAAACAAGGATGTGGTGATAATAGCGTCCACTGACTTTTCCCACTATGTGCCAAAAGAATGGGCATACAAGTATGATGCTCTTGCAATTGAGAGAATTGTTAATTGTGACCCAGAAGGGCTTTACACTACTATCAGAAAATATGGGATTTCAATGTGTGGGTATGGTCCAGTTCTTACATTACTTTATGCCCTCGGTCTCAAGGGAAAACTCCTGAAGTATGCCACATCTGGAGATGTGGAGGAAATGTTTGAAGTCGTGGGTTATGGTTCAATTGTGTTTGAGCACTGAAACCTTTTTATCACCCATTTCTTTTTGGTTTTTATGCGGAAGCAGCGTGTGGAAAAAATTCTTGCAAATCTGAAGCAAGAGGTAGATGTGATTGTGCTCAGGAACGCAACGGAGCCAAATATAGACCCTAACTTTTTCTATGTATCCGACCTTCCTTATGGACTTTTTGAAGGGTGCATCTGCCTTATCTGGAAAGACGGGACAACTGAGATTTTGACCACAAACCTAGAGGCAGAAACAGCAAAACATGCGAAACTTCCAATCACGGTGTTTGACAGGAAAGAAGATAGAACAAAAATTTTGAAGAAAAAGCTCAGGAAGGTAAAGAAAGTGGGTATCAACTTTGAAAACATAACTCATCTTGGCTACATAGACACTGTAAAATGCACGAAGGATGCAGAGATTGTGGATGTGTCAGAAGCGTTGAGAAAAGCCAGAATGATAAAGGACCCTGCAGAAATTGAACGGATTGCAAAGGCATGTGCGATTGTTTCAAAAGTAGCGGATGAAATTCCCACAATTGTGAAGGAAAGTGGGATGAAAGAATCTGAGGTGGTTGCAGAGATAAATTACTTGATGACAAAATATGGTGCAGCATCGCCTTCATTTGAAACGATTGTAGCATTTGGCAAGAATGCAGCAGAACCGCATTATACTGCTTGCACAGGCACACTTCGAAGAGGTGATTTTGTACTGTGCGATTTCGGTGCAAGGTACATGCGTTACTGTTCGGACATAACCAGAACTTTTGTGGCTGGAAAAGCCACTAAGGAGCAGCAAAGGATGTATGAGGTTGTGCTTGAGGCACATGATGCAGCAATTGATTTTATTTCTGCCGGCAAGTCAGCAAAGGAATGCCATAAGGTGGCTGAGAATGTGATCAACCGCTCAAGGTATAAGGGGAAGTTTACGCATGGGCTTGGACATGGGCTTGGGTTGACTGTACATGACCCTGGCGGTATGAGCCCTAGCCAGGACATTGTACTTGAGGAGAACATGGTGCTTACAGTAGAGCCAGGCATCTATATCCCCAAAATAGGAGGTGTGAGAATTGAGGATGATATTCTAGTTACAAAGGACGGTTGTAAGGTGCTTACAGAGGCCGAGAGAGAGTTCAGGGAGATAAGGGTGAAGTAGGATGGAGGTGGAGGACCATAGACATTGTGTAATTTGCGACAAGGTGATTCCTCCAGACAAGAAAGTTTGCGGTAAAAAGTGCGAGAAGGAACTTGATGCTAGATTGAACAAAAAGAAAATGCTAGTTTATCTTCTATATGCAGGGATGGCAATTTTCCTGTTCATTCTTCTGCTTCAGTTAGCGGGATTGAAATGATCGTAGGTGTTGGTGGAACATTTGACTTGTTTCACAAAGGGCACGAGGCATTGCTCAAGAAGGCATTTGAAGTGGGAGACAAGGTTTTGATTGGCTTGACCAGCGATAAATTCGCATCTAATAAGGGAGGGGTAAATTCATACGAGATACGAAAAAAAACTCTGATTGAATTTGCGGAAAAATTCGGAAAACCCTATGAGATTCTCATGTTGAATGATGCATACGGCATCACACTTAAGAAAGGACTGGATGCCCTTGTGGTCTCATCAGAGACAGTGCAGAGAGCAGTGGAGATTAACAGAAAGAGGGTGAAGAAAGGGCTCCGGAAGCTCAAGATTGTAGTTGTGAAAAGAGTACTAGCTGAGGACCTATTCCCTATCTCCTCAACAAGAATAAGGGCAGGTGAAATCAATCGGCTTGGTAAACGATTAAAGCCCCTTACGATTGCTCTGGGTTCTACAAATCCTGTTAAGGTTGAAGCTGCAAAATCAGTGCTTGCAAAAATCTTTCCAGCGCTTGAGATGAAGCTTTATCCAAGAAGTGTTGATACTGGCGTTGGGAAGCAGCCATTTGAGGGCAAGACAGTTAAAGGTGCAAAGAACCGTGCTCTAAATGCAATAGGGGATTGTGATTACGGCATTGGAATAGAGGCAGGTCTCTTTTACAACAAACAGATGAAGAATTATTTTGATGTGCAGTATTGTGCGATCGTGGATAAGTATGGACGAATCACGCTGGGGCATGGTCCTGGCTTTTCATATCCGCCAGAAGTCATTGAAACTGTTAAGAAGGGAAGGAGCATCGAGGAGGCGTTTGAAGAGATTTACGGCGAAAAAAAAATTGGACAGAGCATTGGGGCAATTGGTTTGCTCTCCAAAGGGCTTACCGACAGAGTGCAGATAACCCAGCAGGCAGTTCTCATGGCATTCGTGCCTAGATTGCATGGATGGGAAGGGTAAATCTAACCAAAGCCCCAAATACCTCCTGTTTTTTGCCCAACTAAATGCAGAACGGATTCTATAAGGCAGCCACCGTCAACCTGCTCGTAAACTGTGGCATATTCGGAGCTTCTCTTTTCATTCCCCAGATTGCAGCCAATGTTGGAGCCAATGGTTTCCAACTAACGGGCATAATAAGCGGTTACAACCTCTCACTTTTCCTCACTTCCTGGTATTTCGGGCGGCTTGCGGATACCAGGGGCAAGAAATATGTGATGCTTTTTGGACTTGGCATCTCAGTTTTCGTCTGTCTTGCCCACATATTTATGATAAACTCAGTTTACACACTAATACTAGCTAGGCTGCTTTTTGGGGCTGCAATCGGTATCTTTCCTGGTGCACTCATTGCTTATGCATATGAAAGAGGAAGCAAAAAACTCGGAATTTATGCTAGCTTCGGGGCTGCAGGCACTGCTTTTGGTTCTCTGATTGTAGGCCAGGTAAAGGATTACACCATGATTTTTATGGTATGTTCTGTGTTTATGTGTGCTGGGTTTGTCCTTGCGCTTCTTCTTCCATTTTCCTCTGAAAAAAAGCACGTCGTCCCGATGTTCCCTAAAAGTGTGATAAAGCGAGCATGGTGTGCCTATGCGGGTGTGCTAATCCGTCATTCTGGAGCAACAGCAATCTGGGCAATTTTTCCTGTCTTCCTTGCGAGAATAGGTTGCACTGCTTTTGAAATCGGTGTGCTTTACGCGATAAACACTGGCACTCAAGCAATTTCAATGTTTTTCCTTGACCGTTACGCCTCCACTAAACTTCTGCCATTTGGCTTTGCTCTCTCTGCTGTAACATTTCTCACATTCACTTTCGCATCAGATTTTCATCAAATGATTCCTACACAGGTAATTCTCGGTCTTTCCTGGGCAACAATGTATGTCGGGGCTTTGAAGTACATAAACGAGAGAAATGAGGAGCATTCAACAGCGAGCGGATTACTAAGTGGAACTACAAGCTTGGCAAACATAATCGGCCCGATTATAACAGGACTTGTAATTGGAAACATTGCATTAGCCAATGCCTCGCTCACAACTTTCCACCTTGTGATGTACATTGCTTCTGGGTTTGCCTTCACAGCCCTTATTCTCTATGTTACAGGGAATAGAAAATATAGAAAAGTCTGTACGTAAAAAAAGAGGTGCCTCCTATGAAGAGGCAAACTGCACAATCCTAATAAACACCTTTTGCTATTCCATTATGAAATGGTAAGAAGAATAGTACTCTGTGTGGATAGAGACAATGACTTAGGAGAGAAAACAGGTATTACTGGACCCGTTATTGGCAGAGAGGAGAATATAGAGGCAGCTAAAGCTTTAGCGCTTAAGGACCCGGAAGAGAGCGACGCCAACGCAATTTTTGGTGCAGTGTCTCTCTATGATTCATTAAAACAGAACGGAGAGGATGTTGAGGTGGTAACAATAACTGGGGATATCCATGTAGGTGCCTATTCTGATAAAAAGGTTGCAGAACAGTTGGATAAAGTCATACACCTTCTTAACCCAGAATCCACGATTTTTATCACAGACGGAGCAGAGGATGAGTACATTCTTCCCATAATCATCTCCAGGTTAAAAGTGGACAGCGTGAAACGAATTTATGTGCGTCAAAATCCCAACATTGAAAGCACTTATTACCTTATTGTGAAAGCCCTCAAGGATGTGAAGTTTCGCTCGAAACTTGTGCTCCCAGTCGCACTTTTACTTATTGTTATAGGAAGCGCGTTTCTGCTTCCAGTCCTATTTAGGTTAAAACGTGAGGGCTGGTTGGGAATTGATTATCTGCCAGCTATCGGAATATATTCCATCTTAATCTTTTTTGGTTTTTATCTCATCTTCTGGGCATATAGAGTGCTTGAGTGGCTTAGTGAATCTGTGAGTGCGTTCAGAGAAGATATTGTTTCTGGCAGTTTGACACTCTCAACAAGCATTCTCGGTATGATAATGATTATAGTTGGATTAATTCAGGGATACAATTCATTTAATGCAAGCAGTGCAGAAGTGGGAATAAGAATTCTTGATTTCTTCAGTGGTTCAATCTGGTGGATTTTTATCGGAATCTGGATTTTTGAAATAGGTAAGGTGCTTACAGTCGTCGTCAAGAAGGGAGAGTTTTCAAAGACATTCTGGGTTACAAGTGCATCCTTAGTCGCAGTTACGATTACAATTTTTGGAGCGATTGGAGTTATTAAATCAATCTTAGGGGCAAATGTTACATGGGACCCACTTATTATTCTTACTATTGTGCTTGGAATCTCAGTTAATTTACTTGCAGTTAGCATGTATACCTATCTAAGACGGGAGAGCTTGAGTGAGGAAAAATGGAGGCATTGAGCAATGAAAATCGATTGGTATGGGAAGATGCTTTTGGCCCTCTACACTTCTACTTTCATTATTCGTCTTTGCTTTGGCATCATTTTGATTGTTCTACCGTACTATCTTCGCCACACTGTCTCTGATTTCATGTTTGGTTTGATATGGGGTGCCTCTCCTTTTGCAGAGATGATTTCTGTGATGTTCATAGGGTTAGCTGTGGATAGGTTTGGAAGAAAGAGAGTTTTACTTGCAGGACTTTTAACTGGTGCCCTCTCTCTCTTCCTATACGCTCTCACAACAAATCCTTATCTTCTGATGATAATCAATGCCTTCCACGGTGTGGCAGCGGCTGCAATTCTTGTCGCCTCACTAGCTCTTGTGGCCGACTATGCCGCAAAGCACACAAGAGGAAGGGAGATGGGTGCGTTTGATTTTGCAAATCTCTTTGGCTGGTTCAGTGGTTTTCTTGTCGGTGGTGTCCTAGTTGACGCATTCTCTAGCTCTTTATCAATCCCATTTCTGTTAGGAGGTGCAGTGGCACTTGCAGGTTTAGGTTTTGCCTATCTCTCAATTGTTGAGCCAGAACTACACAAATTTACTGCTAAAGAAATTACTCCTAAGCATGTGATAAGTGTTTTGACATCTAGGGAAATTCTGCTACTTGTGCTTCCCTGGCTCATGCTCTATATAATGATTGGTGTGATTCTTTCATTCTTCAGCATGGAAAGTGCCCAGATTTCAATGCCAGGTACAACTCTCGCCCTTGTGCTAGGAGGTGGCGGTACAATTTTCCTAGCTACCCAAATTTTCTATGGAAAACTGGCAGATAAGTATGGAAGAATTCCTGTATTGTTCATTGGCACCGTTGGTGTTATTGGTGTGGTTTCCACGGTCGCCTACAGCGTTTATGCATCTCCAACTAATAATGTGGAGGGTCTAATTTCTGTTCTCATGAGCTCAAAACCATTACTTGGGTTGCTGGGCATTTCCGCATTTCTAGCAGGAGCATTTGGACCCAGTGCTTTAGCATCTCTTGCAGATGAATGTCCACAGAGAGCAAAGGGGGTAACTATGGCACTTTACAGCATTGTGATCTCTGCAGGCATGAGTATTGGCCCACCAGTTGCTGGCTTTTTAAGTGATCATTCAGGAACGCTCTCTGTCTTCCTGTTCCTTGTTCTGTGTGCTGGACTCATGCTTCTTTTAGTAACGGTTCGTTACCTTGACTTGAGAAAGAGGGGGAATAGTTGAGAGTAGCCATCGTTGACTGCTATGTTGATGAGCCAAGCGTCCTTGGAGTTCCACCATACATCTCTCCATATCCAAGGTATGCATGGGGTGCGGTTGCAAATGCAGGTCATGAGCCAATTTATGCTACTGTTGATACCTGGCGAAAAAAGGAAGATGCTTGGGAGAAGGTAAGAAATGCAACAATTGTGTATTTCGTTGGTGGCGCCTTGGTGCCAGGTAAATACCTGAGAACAATGCCTGCATCAATGCATGAAATTGTGAGCATGGCAAGAGAACTGAACGGGAAAAAAATTCTAGCGGGACCTGTGGCTAAGTTTTCATTCACGGGAAGAGTGAGAAAGGAGGTCAGCAATGAGTTTGATTGGATTGCAATAAAAGATGGAGAAGCATTGTTGTACGACATTCTTGTAGGCAACGGAGAATGCCAAAGACGGAAGACCCCTACTGAATGGCGAAATTGGGCGCGCACTGGTGCTGCATGCATTCAGTTTGTAAAGGATTTTCCACATGGAGTGATAGCTGAAATTGAAACCTATAAAGGTTGTGTACGCTGGATTACAGGAGGTTGTAGTTTCTGCACTGATGTATTGTTTGGTGAACCAGTTTTCAGGGAGCCAGAAGACATCGTTGATGAAATTGTAGCAATGTATGAGCTTGGACTAAGAAATTTTCGAATTGGAGGTCAGACATGTATTTACTCATACATGGCAAAAGGTGTAGGAGAAACTGAAACACCAGAACCAAATCCTGAGGTAATAAGAAAGCTTTTCACAGGAATTTGGGCAAGATGCCCCAAAATAGAAGTTTTACATCTGGACAATGCAAACCCTGCAGTACTTGCAGAACATGAATCCAAAGCAAGAGAGATAACAAAATTGCTTGTTGAGTACACTACATCAGGAAATGTATTGGCTTTTGGAATGGAGTCCGCAGATTCGGTAGTAGTTAAGCAGAACAATCTCAATGCCAGGCCAGATCAGGTGATGAAAGCAATAGAAATTCTAAATGAGTTTGGAAAGGTAAGGGGAGGAAATGGATTGCCGAGGTTGCTACCAGGACTGAACTTTTTGGGTGGCTTGGATGGCGAGACAAGGAACACATACAAGTTAAATTACGAGTTTCTGGTAGAAGTTTTGAAAAGAGATTTGTGGGTGCGGAGAATAAACATAAGACAGGTGGCAGGAGTTCGAAAACCGTTCAATTTTAAACACAGATCAGAATTCCAGCACTTCAAATTTATCGTCAGAAAAAACATTGACTTGCCGATGCTTAAGAAAATCGTGCCAGAAAAAACAATCATAAAAAGGGTTTGGCTTGAGATGCATGAAGGTAAAACCACATTTGGGAGGCAGATAGGCACATATCCATTGCTCGTGGGCTTTCCTTACCCGATTGAAGTAGGAAAATTTACTGATGGGATTGTAGTAGGCCATGGTGAGCGAAGCATAACATGCATTGAGCATCCCCTCGATGTGAACCACTGCCCGCTTGATGCCCTCACTTCTGTACCAGGTATTTCAAAAAAGCTTGCTGGCGAGATTGGTGCAAAAAGACCTTTTACAAAGGAAGAACTCAAGACCCTTCTCAGAGAAAGGCTGGGGGAGGAAATTGCGAAAAAAATATGGGCCTATCTATAGTTTCTCATCATTTCTTACGGGTCATAAAGATTTGGGGTGCTAGTATATAAAGCAGCATGGTTCTATTCACAACTCCTAAACCTTAATTTATTTCTAAGAATTCCCTGAATAAAAACGAAGGAGGATGGGATGCATGACAATCTCCATGGAAGAGATAGGGAAATGTGATGTGAATCCCATTATCCAGTTGATAAAAGAGCTTAGGGTGTACAAAAGGTGGAATGTGGTGGAGCGAAGAATGGCACCGAAGGTGCGTTTTTTACTCTTGCTTTGTGCATGGCAATGCAAGACGATAATAGAAGCATACAGACGGATGTGTGAAAATGAGGGCTGGCGGTTGTTAGGATTTGAAGAGTGTCCTAACTACGAACTCCTCCGTGAGTTCGTAAACGAAAGAATTGGTCAAGAGAACATGAGAAAAGTGTTTGATACAATTCTCTATGACTTTATCTTTAACTGTAAAAAGAAGGGTATTGAGATAGGAGTAAGGACTGCAGAAGATGCTACAGACATATATTCGCTAAAGCATGATAAAGAAGCAGATTATAGCCCATATTATGAGCACTATGGGTATAAACTGGATGTTGTGCATGACCTCAATTATGAGAGCATACCGCTATCCTACAAGGTGATGGGAATTAATGAGTATGAA
>JAVZCK010000004.1 GCA_038874435.1 Thermoplasmata archaeon | reverse complement strand
ATATATTTTTTTAGTTCGGACGATATATGGACTTGTTGTGTTGACATTCCATCCCCTCTGGTTGATTTTAGAGCGGGGATGGATTTTTTTCTATTCAAACTTTCTATGAACTTTCCGAAGTCATGGTACATCCTAAAAAACCTTATATACTACATATATTTGGAATAACACACTCAATATATAAAAACGGATTCACAACCAGACGCATACGGGATATGCGAAAGCATCCCAGAGTCCTGCAGCAAATGGTTGTGTGCTGGACAGATGGCGTCACGGTTGGAATACCGACTGCGAAAAAAGGTGGTATAAATGGCTAAAAGACATCGTCCAAGACGTGGATCGCAGGCATTCTCGCCTCGAAAACGTGCGAAGAGCCACATTCCGAAATTCGGAAGCTGGGCAGAGATAGACGGAGAGCCAAAAATACAGGGCTTCATGGGTTATAAGGTAGGAATGACCCATGTGCTGATGATGGATGAAAGAAAGAGAAGCACTACAAGTGGTATGGAGGTCCAGACCCCTGTAACAATCATCGAGACCCCTCCTATGAGAGTAGCCGCAATAAGGGTATACGGTCGAAAGGATGGGGCACTCTATACACTTACAGAGGCCTGGGCTGGTAGCATAGACAAGCATGTATCGAGGAGATTACCTATTCCTGAGAAATACAATGAGAAAAAAGCTCTAGAAAAAATGGAAAAATACAAGCACTTGGTAGAGGACGTGAGAATTATCGCTTACACTCAACCCTGGCTTATCACAGGTGTACCGAAAAAAGTGCCCGACATTATTGAACTGAGGATTGGAGGTGGCACAATCGCCCAGCGGTTAGATTATGCAAAGAATCTGCTGGGTAAAGAAATTCTGTTTTCTGATTTTGCAAAGGATGGCACCTATGTTGATGTGGCCTCTATCACAAAAGGTAAGGGGTTCCAAGGTCACATTAAGAGATGGGGTGTAAAACTCCAGCCAAGAAAGAACAGCAAACACAGAAGAATGATAGGCACACTTGGACCCCACTTTCCAAGCTATGTCATGCCCACTGTCCCACAAGCAGGACAGATGGGATATCACCAACGCACAGAACTCAACAAACTTTTGCTAAAAGTAAAAATAAGTAAAGAAACTATTGAAAAAATGAAGGGCAAAAAGGCAAAGGAAGATGAAAAGAAGGAGGCGAAGGAGGAGAAAAAGAAGGATGAAGTAGACATATGGGATAACATAACACCTCCTGGTGGTTTCCTCCATTACGGGGTAATTAGAAGTGATTTCGTAGTTGTAAAAGGTTCTGTGCCTGGGCCCACAAAGAGAGCGGTGGCATTCAGAGATGCAGTAAGAAAACCGGGTGTAGCAATGCCTGAGCCAAAGGTTACCTATGTATCAAAATCGCCACAGCAGGGCGCATGAGGAGGTGGATCGAATGCCAGTAAAGAAAGTTAAAAAAGTGTCTGTTGGTGCTGATGGAGAAAAAGTAAATGTTTATTCTGTCAAAGGCGAAAAGGTGAAGCAAGTATCTCTTCCTCCTGTGTTCATGTCACCAGTACGGACTGACATAATTAGGAGGGCGTTCCATGCCATACTTTCAAATCGCCGTCAACCATACGGGAGATATGCTTATGCGGCTCAGCCCTACGGTGCCCACAGGATACCAGGAATGAAGAGGTCTGTAGAGTGGGCCGGAAAGGGAAGGGGTGTATCCAGAGTGCCAAGATTGAAGGATAGTATGACTGGCTCTCAGGCCCCTAACTGCGTAGGTGGGAGAGCAGCCCATCCCCCAAGGGCAGAGAAAGACTGGAGCAAGAAAGTGAACAAGAAAGAAAAGTTGCTTGCAAGAAGGGCAGCGTTAGCAGCGACTAAAGACATTACAATGGTGAAAGCACGAGGTCATAGATTTGCAGATAAGCTCACATTGCCAGTAATTGTAGAAGGCGATGGAGAAGGAATGGACAAGACAGCAGTTGCGACGGAATTTCTAGAAAAAGTTGGGCTATCTCCTGATGTGGAAAGAGCGAAGCAAGGAAAGCATGAGAGAGCAGGAAAGGGGAAAATGAGGGGCAGAAGATACAAAGTACCCAAATCGATTCTTGTTCTTGCAGAAAACACGAAAAATTGGGCAGGTTTGCAGAACTTGCCTGGTGTTGACGTTGTAGATGTGAAAAATGTGAATGTGGAGCATCTGGCACCTGGTGGTGTGCCTGGGAGATTAACCATAATCTCTGAAAAAGCACTTGAAAAATTGGCAGGGTGGTAGAAATGGAAGATAGAAGAATCCTGTTGTATCCAATCCACTCAGAAAAAACCTCAATTGCAATGGAAAAGGAAAACAAGCTTGAATTCAAAGTACCCATAGACGCGACTAAGAAGGAAATCAAGGAGGCTGTGGAGAAAAAGTACGGAGTGAAGGTTGCGAAGATTAACACAAAGATTGATAAGAACGGAAAGCGTGCTCTTGTGAAGCTGGCTTATCCATATAAGGCAGAGGAAATCGGAATGAAAATTGGAGTGATGTGAAGGTGGTGTGAATGGGCAAGAGAATAATCCCAAGGAGAAGGGGGCATGGTTCCCCTGTATATCGTTCGCCGAGCCACAGACACCATGGACCGATAAAATATCCTGCACTGAAGGTAACGGGTGTGGGTGTTGTTAAAGACATCGTACACAGTCCTGCCCACACTGCACCTGTGGCAGAGGTGGAAATGGAAAATGGTGAAATTTACAGATTTCTAGCAGTGGATGGATTAAAACTTGATTCAAAAATCTACATAGGTGAGAACGCACCAATCGAGCGTGGAAACATCCTTCCACTGAAGAAGATTCCTGAAGGTACTTATGTGTACAACCTAGAGCTTGTGCCTGGTGACGGAGGTAAACTCATCAGATCAGCGGGTTCTGCAGCCCTTGTGGTGGCTTCTTCCCAGGATAATGTAGTCGTCCAACTCCCGTCGGGACAGTTCAAGACAATAAATGGAAACTGCAGGGCAACTGTAGGAATTGTTGCTGGTGCGGGTAGAAAGGAAAAGCCATTCGCCAAAGCAGGTAAGAAAGTTCATGCATTTAGTAGTTTGGCAAAAGCACCGTTTAAAGTTAGAGGTGTGGCAATGAATCCTGTTAACCATCCATTTGGTGGTGGTTCTCATCAGCACATTGGCAGACCTAGCACAATATCTTCAGGTGCATGGCCAGGACAGAAAGTAGGAAGATTGGCACCAAAGAGAAAGAAATTGAAGAAGAGGTGAAAAGATGGTTGGTGAAGGTGGCACCAAAGCAAGCAGAAGAAAGGAAAGAAAGAAGAAGAGTGTAATCCAGGCAAGGAGAAAAAAGGAATTCACATATCGAGGTTACACATTAGAAGAACTCAAGAAGATGACGCTCGAAGAACTACTTGAGGTATTGCCAGCAAGGGCAAGGAGAACCCTCCAGAGAGGTTACAATCCAGAACAGATGGCTTTCGTTCAGAAATTGCGAAGTGCTGAAAATGAGGTGGTAAGAACTCACTGCAGAGACATTGTAATAGTACCAGAGTTTGTCGGAAAAAGAGTTGCAGTTTACAACGGGAAGGAATACAAGGAATTCGAAATAAGGCCAGAAATGATTGGCCATTACATCGGAGAGTTCTCACTTACAAGAAAGTTTGAGAAGCACTCAGGGCCTGGTGTGGGTGCAACTCGCAGTTCCAAATTCCTGCCGCTGAAGTGAGGTGAAAAAATGGGATATACCTTTAAGACAGACCCCAAAAAGCATGTAAAAGCGTATGGCAAGGAGTTACCAATTTCACCAAAGAAGTCCTATGAAATCTGCAACGCAATTAGGGGTATGACACTGCCAGAGGCAGAGAAATTCCTCGAGGATGTGATCGCACTGAAGCGACCAGTAAAAATAAAACGATACACCTATGGAGCACCACACAAGAAGGGTAATGGACCAGCAAGGTACCCTGTGAAGCCAGCGAAATACATTTTAAAATTGTTGAGAGAAGCAAGGGCAAATGCAGAATCCCTTGAAATTTTTGATCCTGACAATATGAAGGTGAAGGTTATAGCCGCATCTCGCGGCACAATTCAAAAGGGCTACATGCCTAGAGCACATGGCAGAAGCTCACCCTGGCATGAGCAGACCACAAATATTGAAATAATTCTTGAACAGATGGAGGAATGACCTTGGCAACAGAGAGAAAATTTGTTAGAGAAAATATTCGCAGGGTGCTACTCAAAGAGTATCTGATGCGAGAGACAGAGCGTGCAGGATTTGGTGGACTTGAAGTCCAGCGAACTCCAATGGGCACAAGAGTGGTTCTTTATTGTGAGCGGCCTGGCTTTGTGATAGGCAGAAAGGGTGGTGCAATAAAGGACCTCACCGCCGCAATAGAGCACACATTCAAATTTGATAACCCTCAGATAGAAGTGCTGGAGGTTAAAAATCCTGCACTTAACGCCCAGATTATGGCAAAGAAACTAGCAATAGCACTAGAAAGGGGATGGCAGTATAGAAGAGCAGGACATTCTACAGTGAGAAGAATAATGGATGCAGGCGCACGAGGGTGCCAGGTGATAATATCAGGAAAACTCGCTGGAGAGAGGCATAGGACTGAGAAGTTTAGAGAGGGCATGATAAAATACTGTGGTGATTCTGCCCTTAAATTCGTTGAAAAGGGTTATGCAGTGGCAAAGCTAAAGCCGGGAATTATGGGTGCCACCGTCTGGATAATGAGACCCGATGCAAAGCTCCCAGATGAAATCAAGATTAAGGAACCAATCGCACAGGCAACCCAGACCCCTGCACCTCCTTTTGAAAGCACAGCACAACCAACTCAAGAAGGCCAAACAGCAGCTACAACACCCGCATCTGCAGTCACAGAAAAGTCGGCAGTGCCTAAAGCCGATATTTCAATTAAGCCAGAGAAGATCAGAGTTAAGTCCAAATTGAAGCGGCAGATTGCATCAGAACTAAAATCCCTCAAAGAAGGAGAAGTTCCACCAATTGAGGAGGACTTGATTGATGTAGAAGCTGTTGAATCAGAAGATGTAAGTGATAAAAAAGAAGAAGAAAAAGAAAAATCCTCGGAGAATAAGGAGGTGAATTGAGTTGCCAGCCCTAAAAGCAAAGGATTTTAGAGGAATGTCACCAGAAGAGAGAAAGAAAAAACTGGTGGAGCTTGAAGATGATTTAATGCATGAAAGAGGTGTAGCCGCAATGGGTGGTGCACCTGCTAACCCTGGAAAACTTCGTGCAATTCGAATCCAAATTGCACGAATGCTCACGGTCATGAACGAAGAAAAAAAGAAGACAAAAGGAGGAGAATAAAGAATGCCAGGTGTATGTCCAGTATGCGGGCTACCAGAAGATCTGTGCATATGCGAGCAGATAGCTAAAGAGACCCAACAAGTTAAGGTCTACACAGACAAGCGAAGATACGGGAAAACAGTGACAATAGTTGAGGGAATAGACGGTGCAGACATAGACATGCATGAACTTGCAAGAAAGCTGAAAACAAAATGCGCTTCTGGTGGTACTGTGAAAGATGGAAGAATAGAACTGCAGGGCGACCATAAGAAAAAGGTCCAGGATTCCCTTGAGGAGCTTGGATTTAAGGTGGAGGTAAAGTGAAAAAGTGGTTGAAACATGAGTTTATAGGGCATGAGATAGAAATTGTCTCTGCACCACAAAAATCCCTGGTTGGTGTAAGGGGTGTTGTGGTCGACGAGACAAAGAACATGCTCGTGATTCATGTAGAAGGTGAAGACATGAAAATCCCGAAAAAAAATCTGCTGTTCAAAATCCTTCCAACAAACTATGTGATTGATGGGAATAGAATAAAGTTTCGACCAGAGGATAGAATCAAAAAAATAAGAAGGTGAAATTATGGCTGACAGAAAGGCAAGAAATATTGGCATTGAGGTACCATTGCCAGAAAAAAGCTGTGACGACAAACACTGCCCCTTCCACGGCACTCTTCCTGTGAGAGGGCAGATTATAGAAGGAGTTGTGGTCTCTGATAAGATGCAATCAACTGTGGTTGTGAAGAGAGAGTATCTTTGGTATCTCAAAAAATATGAGAGATACGAGAAGAGAACAAGCAAATATACTGCTCACGCACCG
The DNA here is from genome assembly GCA_038874435.1 of Thermoplasmata archaeon. Taxonomy (NCBI): domain Archaea; kingdom Methanobacteriati; phylum Thermoplasmatota; class Thermoplasmata; species Thermoplasmata archaeon. The sequence goes on along the minus strand of JAVZCK010000004.1, from coordinate 131,401 downwards.
CCCTGTCTGGGTGTGAAAACTGGAGACCATGTGAAAATAATGGAGTGCAGACCTCTCAGCAAGACGGTTTCGTACGTGGTGATAAGCGTAGAGAAAAGAGGTGAGGAGAAATGAAGGGACTTCCAGGCAGACAGACAAGAGGTTTACCAAAAGGAGCAAGATTGGAGTGCATTGATAACACTGGCGCAAAGGTAATTGAAATCATTGCTGTGCCAAAATATCATGGTTCCCATAGAAGGTATCCTACTGCAGCCATTGGAGATATTGTGGTCGCATCAGTGAAGAAGGGAACACCAGAAATGAGGAAACAAGTGGTCTATGCAGTTATTGTGCGTCAAAAAAGACCTTTTAGGAGACCTGACGGCACCATGGTCCAGTTTGAAAACAACGCTGCGGTAATAACTACAGAGACAGGTGAGGTAAAGGGCTCTGATATAAAGGGGCCAGTAGCAAAGGAAGCGGCAGAGCGCTGGCCAAGAATTGCCGCTGTTGCTTCAATAATTGTTTGAGGTGATATGATGAGCATTCAACCAAGGAAAGAAAGAAAGAAACTGTTCAGAGCACCACTCCACGAGAAGCGGAAAGTGTTTCACTGTCTCCTTGACAAAGAACTGAGAAAAAAGTATGGGATTCGCACTCTCGGAGTGGTGAAAGGGGACACAGTTAAAGTGATGCGAGGACAGTTTAAAGGTACTGTGGAAAAGGTTGCAAAGGTTGATTACAAAAAACTGAGGTTACACATTGAGAATGTTACAGTAAAGAAAGCGGATGGAAAACTAAAGCCCTATCCAGTTCATCCCTCTAATGTTATGATCACAAAGTTAAACCTTACGGACCCGAAAAGAAGGGCAAAACTGAAGGAGGAGGCACCGCCTCAAGAAGAAGTGAAAGAGGAAGAAAAGAAAACTGAAGAAGAGGTGAAATCATGAGCAAGCACTTGAAGAGATTGCCTGCACCAACAACCTGGAAGTTGCCAAGGAAAGCCAGTAGATTTGTCACTAAACCATTGCCAGGTAAACACAAGTTATGGGAAATGCTCCCACTTACTCTGTTGATCAGAGATTATTTGCACTACTGCGACAACGCAAGAGAGGCGAAAAAAATAGTGTGTTCTGGAGATGTGAAGATTGATGGCAGAGTGGTGCGAGAAGTGAAGCAGGGAGTCGGACTCATGGATGTGGTTAGCTTCGAGAAAATCGGAGAACATTATAGGATTCTACTTGATAGAAATGGTAAACTTGTTCCAGTACGGATAACTGCAGAGGAAGCAAAGTGGAAGCTTGTAAGAATTGAAAACAAGACCACACAGAAGAAGGGAATCACACAACTGAATCTACATGACGGAAGGAACATTCTAGTCGAGAAACCGAACGAATACAAGACGTGGGACACTCTCAAAATAGAGATTCCTAGCCAGAAAATCATGAATAAGTTTGGCTTTGAAATCGGCAATGTCTGCTATTTTATCGGAGGTCAGCATGTGGGTGAGATAGGTACAATTGCAGGACAGGAAGTGGTTTCTGCATCGCGTCCCAATGTGGTATATCTGAAGGAAGGTTTCTCCACAATTAAGGAAAAGGTGTTTGTAGTGGGAATAAAGGTGCCTGAGATTAAGCTACCAGAGGTGAGGGCAGTATGACCGAAAAGGAGAACCCGATGCGGAGAATTTACCTTGAAAAGGTGGTAGTCAACATCGGAGCTGGCGAAGGTGGTGAACGCCTGCAGAAGGCAGAGAAAGTGCTTTCAATGGTGACAGGAAAGAAGCCGACGATTACAAGAGCAAAAGTAACTAACAGAGACCTTGGCGTGAGGAAAGGAATGTCCATTGGTGTCAAAGTGACCTTGCGTGGCAAAGATGCGGAGGAATTTTTGAAGAGGGCTCTCTCAATTAGAGATAACAAACTTGCAGATTACTCATTTGATCAGTATGGTAACTTTGCGTTTGGAATTGCTGACTATACTGATTTTGAGGGAATGAAATACGATCCAAACATTGGGATATTTGGAATGGATGTCTGTGCCGTGCTTACACGACCTGGGAAACGTGTTGAAAAAAGAAAGAGGGCAAAAGCGAAAGTGTCGGAGAAACACAGAATCACGCGTGAAGAGGCAATCAAATTTTTGAAGGAAAAATTCAATGTAGAAATTGTGTCGTTGAGGTGAACTTATGAAACCGAAGAAGTTATTTGGAAGAAAAATAGGATGCACTAGATGCGGAAGAAAGCGTGGGATTGTCCGCAGATATGGAATGCATCTTTGCAGACAGTGTTTTCGTGAGATTGCACCTGAACTTGGATTTAAGAAATATTCGTGAGGTGAGACAATGCAGAGCGATCTATTGAATGATATGCTCGTTAAAATAAAGAATGCGGAGAAATCTGGAAAAAAGGAGTGCACTGTTAAAGCTTCAAAGTTGATAGGGAATGTGCTCAAGGTAATGATGGACTACAACTATGTGAAGCAATTTGAATTCATGGATGATGGCAAATCTGGCTTCTTCAAAGTTGTTCTGACAGGGAGTATAAACAGTTGTGGCGTGATAAAACCCAGGTTCTCTGTTAAAGCGATGGAAATTGAAAAGTATGAAAGCAGGTTTCTACCAGGCCAGGACTTTGGTATTCTGATTCTGACAACAACTGCGGGCGTGATTTCGAATGTGAAGGCGAAAGAACTAGGAATTGGAGGTAAGCTCCTTGCGTATGTGTATTGAGGTGAGATAGATGACAGAGAAAGCGAGTGAGGAAAAAGTTCAGAGAGTTGTTGAAGTTCTTCCTGGTGTGAAGGCAGAGCTCTCTGGCAATTTAGTCCGAATTTCAGGTAAACGAGGAAAACTCGAGAGGGTCTTTGAGCATGCAAGAATCACGCTTGAGTTAAAGGAGAACAAGTTCATTATCACCGCAAACAAGGACAGTAGGAGGGAGAAGGCAATTGTGGGCACATGGGAAGCCCATCTAAGGAACATGATGAAGGGCGTGACCGAGGGCTTTGAATACAGGATGAAGTGCGTCTATGCTCACTTTCCTATAAAGTTGACAGTGAAAGGTGATGAATTGCTAATCGAGAATTTTCTTGGTGAGAAGAGACCTAGAAAAGCTAAAATTCTCCCTGATGTAAAAGTAGTGGTGAAGGGGAATGACCTTGTGCTTACTGGGAATGACATCGAAAAGCTGGGTGCTACCGCTGCAAATATTGAGAGAGCTACAAAAATCAAAGAATATGACCCAAGAGTATTCCAAGATGGAATTTATATTGTAGCAAAAGCCCAAAAACCTGCTGAGTGAGGTGAAATGAATGGCTGAAGAGGATATGAAGAAAGCGAAGAAGACAGAGGATGACAAGAAATCAAAAGATAAGCAAGAGAACGTGAATGAAGAAAAGAAAGAAGAAAAGAAGGAGGAAAAGAAGATAAAACCAGAACCCAAACAGAAGCCAAAGTTAACTGATACCATGAAAAAAATGTTATTGCTAAGGAATCAGATGAACCACAAGAGACCAGTTTTCCTTCGTCAGGAGTGGCATCGGTACAAGCGCCTCCAAAGGGTGAAGTGGCGTGTGCCTAGAGGAATGCACTCCAAGATGAGACGGCATTATGGTTATCGCCCGAATGTTGTCTCAATCGGATACAGAGGCCCAAGGGCTGCCCGATATCTTCATCCTTCTGGTTTCAGGGAAGTCCTTGTGCACAACCCTAATGAGCTAAAGAAGATTGATCCAAAACTAGAGGCCTGTAGAATTGCGAGAACAGTAGGAATGAAGAAGAGAATGGAGATAATGAAAGAAGCAGAAAAAATGGGTATCCGTGTGCTTAACCCCGTGAAGGTGAGAGAATGAATCTGAGAAATCAAAAAAGAATGGCTGCGGAGATTCTGGGTTGTGGAATCAACAGAATCTGGATAGATCCTAATGCAGTCGACGAACTCGCAAATGCTGTCACTAGAGAAGACATCAGAAATGCGATCGCTGCGGGAGTCATAAAGGCAAAGAAAGTTAAAGGTAACTCAAGAGGTAGGATTAGATACATGCAACACCAGAGAGAAAAGGGAAGGCGCAGAGGACAGGGCTCAAGGGAAGGCGCAAAATTCGCAAGAATGCCCAGAAAAGTAAGATGGATGCAGACAATTCGCGCAGTTCGTGCCCTTTTGAAAACTCTGAGAGATAACAAAAAAATTGACAGAAAAAATTATAGGAAACTTTATTATCAGGCGAAAGGTGGCGTATTCAAGAGCAAAGCGCATCTCAGAATGCAATTGAAAGCCCAGGGAATTCTAAAGGAGTGATACTATGCACCGAACATATAAGGTTCAGATGAGAAGAAAAAGAGAGGGCAAAACCGACTACAGGTTCCGTCTCAAAATGCTGCGCTCAGAGTTGCCAAGAGCAGTCGTAAGAAAAACAAACAAAAATGTCATTGTTCAGGTTTTTGAATTTAACCTAAAAGGTGACAAGGTCCTGGCATCAGCTAGCGGATTTGAGTTGAGGAAGAAGTTCGGTTTTCAGGGAAACACAGATACCACACCTGCAAGCTATCTTGCGGGGTATCTCGCTGGCAAGAGAGCTCTCAAAAACAATGTATCGGAGGCAGTTCTTGACATTGGTTTTCACTCCCCAACAAAGGGTGCGAGGGTGTTTGCGGCCTTGAAAGGGTTGCTAGATGCAGGTATTGAAATCCCACATCAGGAGGAGAAGCTTCCTGACGAATATCGGATTCACGGAAAGCATCTCAAAAACTTTGATCCCAATCAGGTCGAAGAGATAAAAAAGAAAATTGATAATGGAGGTGCGGTATGACGGTTGACTGGATTCCAAAGACAAGGCTTGGAAAACTTGTGAAGGAAGGCAAAGTGAAGACAATGAGCGAAGCTCTTGCAACTAAACTCCCATTGCGTGAGCCAGAAATTGTAGACATTCTTTTGCCGGAACTTGCGGAGGAAGTCCTCGATGTAAACATGGTGCAGAGAATGACAGATTCTGGCAGAAGAGTCAAATTTGCCATCACTGTGGTTGTTGGTAATGGCGATGGCTTTGTTGGGCTTGGAAGGGCAAAAAGCAAGGAAGTAGGACCAGGTATAAAGCAGGCAGTGAACAATGCCAAACTTAATCTCATTGAAATAAAGCGTGGCTGTGGTTCCTGGGAATGCGGTTGTGGAAGGCCACACACACTTCCGTTCCTCGTAAAAGGCAAGAGCGGAAGTGTAGAAGTGATGCTCAAGCCAGCACCCCGTGGAGTTGCGTTAGCTGTAGGTGATGTGGCAAAGCCCATCCTCAAGTTCGCAGGTGTTGAAGATGCTTGGGGCTTCACAAAAGGGCATTCCAAGACCACAGTTAACTTTGCATATGCAGTTTTCAATGCCCTAGCTGCCACATCCAAGTACAAAGTAACGGAAGATGTGGCAAGAAGATTGAAGATAGTGAGTGGTGCTGTCGGCTACACTACCATAAAGGAAGAACTCGAAGAGAAAGCCCAGAAAGAAGAGAAAAGTAAGACAAGGAGGCGAGAATAATGCTGTACGCCGTGATAAGGGTAAAGGGCGTTTGCAAAACCAACAGAGACATAAAGGACACACTCAGAATGCTCCATCTCACAAGGGCAAATCATTGCGTTATTGTTCCTAACACACCTGCATACCTTGGAATGCTCCAGAAAGTGAAGGATTATGTCACTTGGGGTGAAATCGGGCCAGAAACCCTCGCAAAAATGATTTTAATCAAGGGCAGAATTGAGGGCAACAGGAAAATAACTGATGAGTATGTGAGAGCTAACACAAAGTATCAGTCAATCTATGCACTCGCTCAGGCAGTGATTAACGGCGAGTTTGTATATGAACAACTTAGAGCCGTAAAACCATTGTTTCGCCTGAATCCACCAGTAGGCGGATATAGGTCAGTTAAGAGGATTGTAAGAGATGGCGGCGCCCTTGGATACAGAGGCAAGGAAATTGAGAAGTTAATTGAGAAGATGCTCGCTGTGGATGTCAAGAAGAAAGGAAAGAAGGAGGAATAGATATGCCAAGCCGAACCTACAAATTCAGAGGTCATAGGACCCATGGCAGGGGCTACAAATCAGGAAGAGGTGCTGGGATTAGAGGAGGCAAAGGAAATGCCGGTCTACATAAGCACAAATTCATGGCTATGAACAAATATCGCCCATTCCATTTTGGAAGACATGGGTTCAAGCGACCACCAGAGACAAAGGAAGAGCTCAGGACAATCAACCTTCAAGAAATCGAAGAAAACTTTGATGGATGGGTCGCAGAAGGTAAAATCAAGGAAGAGAATGGGATGTACATTGCAGACCTGAGAGCACTCGGCATTAACAAACTGCTCGGGAAAGGCAGAATCACAAAGAAATTGCGAGTTATTGTGGACTCCTGCTCCAAGCAAGCACTTGAGAAATTGCAGGCCGTAGGTGGCGAGGTGCAGCAGTAGAGGTGTAAGGAATGGCAGAAGAGGAGAAAGTCCCGAGAAATTACAATGTCGCTGTGCCTTGTGTGTTGTTCTTCGTGCTTTCGATGGTAATTTATTACTATGCATTGCACCCAGAAACACTTGCTTTGGTCTTTTTCGGCATCCTTATGGGTTTTCTCTGGACGTTTGTGTTTCTAGGATGGTCGTATGCAGGTGAGAAAAGCAAGCTTTACGGATTGAAGGTAATTACAGACCGGCTACCCGCTGTGAAAAAACCAGAGGGACATGTGGTTTTCAAGAAAAAGATGATGTGGGTAGCGATAATTCTAATTCTTTATTTTGTGATGACAAATGTGATGCTATTTGGGCTGGACCAGAAAAAAACCATTGACCTTTTTGCCTCCTGGCGTGTAATTATGGCAGGTGCCCAGGGGTCTCTGATGCATCTTGGCATAGGCCCTATAGTCACCGGCTCAATTATTATGCAGCTCTTCACGGGTGCAAAGATAATCTCCCTTGACCTTTCTAAAAGTGAGGATAAGGCTGTCTATCAATCTACACAAAAGCTCATCGTCATTGCAATGATTTTTGTAGAGGCAATACCCCAAGTTTACGGGTATTTGACACCTTCTCATGGTCTTGTGGAAGCGCTAAACGGATGGTCGGCAGGTAACGGACAGACACTCGCGCAGGCAATCATAGTGATTCAACTTGTGATAGGTAGTTATCTTGTGTTTTTGATGGACGAAGTTGTCTCAAAGTGGGGCATAGGCAGCGGAATTAGTTTATTCATCGCTGCAGGTGTAGCACAGGCAATATTTACAGGTTCATTAAACTGGTTACCTGTGAACACTACCCAATCTCTCTCTCTCTCAAATCCACCAGCTGGGACAATTCCAAAGACAATTTACATGCTTCAAAACATGAGTGCAGGGGAACTGGCAAATGGTGGTTTCGAACAAATCTTTCTAGCGCATCCAAACCCAGTGATTGCATTAATAGGCACGATAATAATCTTTTTCATTGTCGCATATGTGGAATCCACAAGGTTAGAATTACCGCTAGCGCACGGAAGAGCAAGAGGTGCAAGGGGAAGATATCCAATCAGGTTGATGTATGCTTCAAACATACCAGTTATTCTGATGTCTGCGTTACTTGCCAACATCGCTATGTTCTCAATGCTCCTCTGGAGTCATCCAACACTCAGCCAAATTCCCTACATTGGGCATCAGTGGTGGATTGGCGCCTATCCGACGCCAGAGCAGGCGGAACAACTCGGTATCTCACAATCAACCGCAATTTCAGGAGGGGCATACTACTTATCTACGGTTAACGGACTCCATGAGTGGCTCTTGCCTCTATTTAATCCGCAGAGGTACGAGGCGTACATGAGAGGTCATACATATTGGCAGGTGCTTGCCCATGTGGTGGTATTCTTCAGTGCAATGGTGATTGGCTCAATCTTCTTCGCTAAATTCTGGATTGAAACAACGAACATGAATTCCAAGGCAGTTGCTGAGCAGATAGAAAGGCAGGGGATGCAAATCCCAGGCTTCAGAAGAGACCCACGAATACTCGAGAGAGTGCTTGACCGTTACATTCCATATGTGACTGTCTTCAGCGGTGCAGCGGTAGGTGCTTTAGCTGCGACTGCGGATATGATAGGGACTGTGGGTAATGCATCTGGAACTGGTGTGCTGCTGACAGTGGGTATAATGATAAACCTCTACGAGGCAATGGCAAGAGAGCAGTTGATGGAAATGCATCCGTTGCTCAGAGGGTTCTTCGGTGAGTAGTAATGGCGGAACAGAAACCTCTCTTCAATTTTTCTCAGTTTTTTCTTATTTTCATGGTGATGCTTACTATAATGATTTTTATAGATCCAGAAATGCGAAATGGTTTTGGAATGCTTGTCGGACTTGTGCTTTATCCAATTGTGGGGTTTGGTGGAAAATATCCTGTGCTTAGCTTGTTTTTTGTTGGCGTTCTACTTACCCTTTTTACCACCCTTATCCGTGAGAAATACATGGACTGGGTAAAAATGGCGAGGTTCCAGAAGTACATGGAGGCATACAATAAGGCATTCAGAGAGGCATTTCGCTCAAACAATACATCAAAGATGAAGAAGCTCCAGGAAATCCAGCCGAAAATCATGGAGATGAACTATGAGAACATGAAGGGACAGTTGAAAATGATGGCATTTACAATGTTTTTCATAATTGTGACCTTTGCCTGGGTTTCGTTTTTTGTTTATGAGGAGGTTGTGGACAAATACATTTCTGTACCCTGGGCCTACAATGTGTCGTTGCTTGATGCAACTGTCTTGCCTCATTGGATTTTGCTTTATTCCCTGCTTGCAATTCCGTTCAGCACCGTATTCGGGCGAATAATCAAGCATTATCGGTTTAAAAAGTTTCTGGCAAAGGCAGGAGCATGATAATTACAGTGAGTGGCCCACCTGGTAGTGGAAAAAGCACGCTTGCAAAGGCATTGGCCGAGAAACTCGGTTACAGATATTTTTATGCTGGCGAAATTTTCAGGAGGGAGGCTGCAGAGAGAGGGCTTACTTTGGAAGAGTTCGGAAGATTAGCAGAGAAGAACTGGGAGATAGACAGAGCACTGGATGCGCTGCTCGTAGAGGAGATGCAGCGAGCAAAGGATACTGTGTTTGATGCACGGCTTGCTGGTGTGCTTGCCAAGGTCAATGGAATCCAAGCGATCAGAATTTATGTCACAGCGAGTGCGGAGGAGAGAGCGAGGAGAATTGCAGGTAGGGAAGGACAGGATGTTGTGAAAGTGATGGAGGAGATGTTGGTCAGAGAGAAGAGCGAGGCAAAACGGTATGCAGAAATTTATGGCTATGATTACACAAAGCAAGAGTTTTACGATATCTACATTGACAGCACAAAATTGAGTGCAGGTGCAGTGCTGGCTGTTGTTCTAAGTGAATTGCACAAACGCCGAATTTAAAATCGTCATTTTGCGAATGAACATAGGTTAAGTTTATAAACCGAAACTCCATTGCCTCTTACTGTAGGCAGATGCCTACGGGAGGACGAAAACATGAAAGTATGGAAAAACAAGAAAGGAGTTTCTCCTGTGATTGCAACTATCCTCATGGTTGCAATTACAGTGGTGCTAGCGGCCGTGCTCTATGTGATGGTGATGGGCATGATGTCAGGACCCGGAACAGTGAGTGCACCCCTGGGACTCTATGCGAAATATGTAAACGGACAAACAGTAACGATAACGGTGAATAGTGCACCAGCAAATGCACCGCTCAACGGCACAAATGTGGTTATAGTGAATGCCTCAAGTGGTCTCCTCGTGTCAGGTGCAGTCACTGTATATGATGCGGGAGGAACATCGGTGGGAAGCGCAGCAGCAGGTGCAGCTATCACATCACCAACTGGTAGAAACTGGGCACCAGGGTTTACAATCAGAGTTGTGCTCTCAGGCGCAAACTATCTGAGTGTTGGTGACAAAGTCCAGATTTCGGGCACTGGCTTCAGCACGAGTACATCTACCATAGTATCGTAGAGACAAAAAACTTTTTTCCTTCAATTTTTTATGTCTAAGTTTTTGAAATTAAGGAAGGGGGTTTCGCCTGTTATTGCCACGGTTCTATTGGTTATTATTACCGTGGTTCTGAGTGCCACCCTTTATTTCTTTCTTGCGGGTTCCATGTCTCTCCCAACCACGAGCCAGACAACACCAATGGGGCTGCGAGCGACACTGCGAAATGATGGAAATTTGAGTGTAGAGATTGTTTCTGCACCTGCGGAAGCAAGAATAAATGGGAGCAATATTGTTGTAATTTCGGCTGTGAATGGCACCCCTCTTGCCATTAATGCCACATTGTATAGTGCTGCAGGGAATCTTTGTGGAAACTACTCCAGTGGTAATGGTTGGAATAGTGTCCTGGTCTCTTTTTATACTTCAGGAATGCTAATTCTCATCCAGAAAAATCCTTTGATGGCAAAGGGAGATACTGTGCAGATTTCTGGGACTGGTTTTGCACTCAGCACCTGCACCATAATGTGAATTTTTTGGGAAACCGTGTTGCCCGCAAAATATGCTGGCAGAGAACTTTCGGTATATTCTGGAAGATTGCAGAAAAACAAAAATAGGGAAAAAATATGTCCCTACTGGCCGAAGGGAAGGGAGTTTGAGAACGACTTCCACTCAGGCCAGAAGGGACAGATATGAGTAGAAAGAGAAGCAAATATTCGGGCAGGAGATATAAGAGATTGTGTGCAGGGTACTGGACAAAGTACAAGAAAATGAGAGCATTTAAGTTTGAGAGGGTAATCTTTAACATCAAACTACGCCTAGAGAAGCGAGAAAATCCCTATCCTGTGAAACCACCAGGTACAGTAGGAAGACCTCCTATACCCCCAAAGGTAATCTTGATTTGCATTCTTATCAAGCTGCTTCTTGACCTTTCTTACATGGATACCGAGAGTTTTCTTCGTTTCCTTTGCAAGAATAAAAAATCGCTTCTACCAGTAGTACCAGATGCTAACACAATACAGGAACACATCATAGACATCCCAGAAAGATATCTTGAAGATATGATTATAGAATGTCAAAAGGTTCTATCAGGTCTCCATCTGACAATAATATTTGATTCAACGGGCCACTCAACAATTCAATATAGGTGCTGGAGAGTTTCAAGAAACGGTTCAAAAACAGAGAAAAGAAAATTTCTAAAAGTCCATGTTGTGCTAGACAGAGAACGAAATTTGATTCTAATAGGAAAAGTAAGTAAAGGGTGGAAAGGAGACCCAAAGATTTGTGAGCGTATGCTTCAGAAGCTCAAAGGAAGTATGAAGAAATATGGCTTCCAGATTAAAAACGCAATCGGAGATGCAGGCTATGCTGCACGCTATCTCATTAGAGCCATACGAAATTTAGGAGCAAGAGCATTTATTAAAGTAAAATCCAATCACAGTGCGAAGAAGAAAGGAGAAAGAGATTGGCCATTACTTGTGGAATTCCAAAGGCAGAATCCAAAGGAGTTTCAGAAAGTGTACTGTGAGAGAGTAGTGATTGAGGGCATATTTTCTGCAATAAAAAACATATTTGGAAGAGTGGTGCGTTCAAAAAAGAGACACAGTCAGAATATTGAATTGATGGGCAGAATTCTCCTTTGGAATTATATCCAAATTGAACCAGATGAATTTTAGGGCAACATGCTGGGAAACGAAACCCTTATTTATTGCCAAGTGATTTTGTAGTGGAAGCAAGAAGTGATGAGCATGAGTGTGATGGATAAAGCAGAGGAAAATGCAAGAGCGGAATTCCAGAAAATCCCTGGAATCACGGAGAGAGAAATAGAATCCCTGCTGAAAGCTGGGTACAGAACGATGGAGGATTTAAGAAAAGCAAAGCTTTCTGAGCTTGCGAAGGTTGGTGGGTTGGAACTCAATACAGCAATTAGAATAAAAAAATACATAGAGGTAAACGGTAGCAAGAAGATAGCTGGGAATGGAGAAAACAAAGAGGAGAAGGAGCAACAGGAGAAGGAAGATGAAGAAGAAGGGGAAAAGATGAACAGCCTGAAGGATACTGGCATTGAGCTGGAAAAGGAATTGCAGGAAATTGAAAAGGAATTGGAGGAAGCATTTAAAAAGGAGGAAGAGACACGAAGTGAAAAAAGTGAGGAGGACAAGAATGTTACTGTAATTGAAAAGAAGGTGAGGGTTAAGGATAGAAAAGAGGAACAGAAAATCAAGCCAATTCCTAAGCCAGTGGGGAGAAGCAAAGTCCAGACAGGACTTGCATATGGTGTTGTTGTAATTCTTCTGCTTTCCTCTCTTTTTGTCATATGGTATGCCCTTCAGCCATCAGGGAAAATAAAGGTTGATGGAAATCTTGATGACTGGAAAGGTATTGCGAGTTATACAGACACTGATGCCTCTTCAAACCCAGATATAAACCTGGACGAATACAGTGTTTACTATGAAAACGATAGAGTTTACTTCTATGCTAAAGTATCTGGCAGTTTGTTCAACGGTGCCAACAATGGCTACGATGCTTTGATAATTTTTGTGGATACAGATGCAAATGCCAACACTGGCTACAGAATAGAGAATTTGGGTGCTGATGCGAAAATTGAAGTTGCTGGTTATTCGGGTGAAATCCGCTCTGCCGTTGCCTCAAGATTCATTGAACAGAGTGCTTCCTCAAAGCCAGAATTGAATTACAGTGCTTGGGAGAATGCTGGCGAGGTAAGAGTTGAAAAGAGCACAAACATTGTTGAGGGCTATGCCAAAATTGCTGGCTTGAAAAACCCAGTGAGTTTGGTGTTGATGCGACACTACGAGAGCAGTGCTTATGCAGAGAAGCGGGGCATGGCCCTAGTGGGAAAAACAGAAGGAAGTTTGGTGGTTTACCAGAATTTTATCGGCAGTGATGTGGTGAATGCAAATGAGGATGTGCTTGAGCTGAGATTGATTGCAAAGGGCAAGGCGGTGCATGTGGAGAGTTTGAGCGTGGAGAATGCAAATCTGGATTTGCCGAAGAAAGATTTGGGAGTGAACGAAGAACTTACTGTGAGATGCAAGGCAAAGAGCCTGAGTGATGGCATTGCCTATACATTTGCAGTTTCCAGCGTGGACACAAATGTGCCCTACAGAATTGTGGGCAATGGTGGCAAGGCATACTTTGGTTCTCTGCCTTCTGGGATTGTTATAGATGGTGCATTTGGTGACTGGCAGGGTGTGCAGAAAGGTGTAGATGTGCCTGGTGATGCTGGTAAAAACATTGATTTGCGAGAGTATGCCAGTGCAATTGCAAGCAATGCCTACTTCTACATGGCAGTAGATGGCACAATGCTGGCTGGCTGCGAAATTCCTGTGCTTGGTGCTAGACCACAGGAGGGTCCTGTAGGCCCAGTTGTATTGAAGGAAAATCTGGGCATGGATGTGGCAAGAGTTTACATTGACTTGCTGAACTCTACAATCAACACCTTCAATCCAGCAATGATTTCCCATGGTTATTTGATTGAGTTACAAGGGAGGAATGGGCAGGTAATCAGTGCAAAGGCATGGAAGTGGGAGAATGGTGTTAAGGCAGAGGAAATCCAGAATCCAAACATTGCTCATGGTTTGAGCGATGGGAAAATAGAGTTCAGTGTTTCGGGAACTGCGTTGCAAGGCCTAACCAACGACACAAAATTCTACTTTGAGATGACAAATTGGTTGGGAGAGAAAGATGCATGTGAGTTATCCTACCTCGTTGGCATGGTCCAGACAAGAGTTGGAGGTGATGGAAGTTATGGCTCTTCTCTCCTGAATGAGTTCACTGGCAGTTATAACAAGGTAGTGCTTGTGAACGACCGCTACACCGCAACCACAAAAGGTGCGTTACGGCTGGAAAATAATACAGTTCAGTATGGCGGTCCTGGTGTACCAGCACCGCTGGATGGTAATCTTACCGTAAGTGGTACGGTATACTGGAATGGCACATACTACTTCAGACATCTCAAGATTACAAGCACAGGAAACATTACTGCAAGCGGTTATCTGACTGTGATAAGAATCTATGCTGAGGTAATTGAGATTGAGGCAGGAGGCACAATCTATCTTGCAGGAAAAGGTGGTAAGGGAGGACTCCCAGGTGCTGCAGATGGTGGCGATGGGACTTCTGGACAGGACGGGAATGATGGCACAGGACCGGGTGGCAGCACACCCCCCAACGCAGATGGTGGAGGTGGAGGGGGTGGTTTGATAAATACCAACAATTATGGAGGTAATGGAGGCGGGGGTGGTGCCTTTGCTGGGAATGGAGGCACAGGAGGGCAAGGTGCCAAAGACGGGGGTTTAGGAGGAGGCACACCAGGAACAGGAGGTTCTGCCTATGCTTCTATCGACGTGCTGAAACCTGGCTCCGGCGGTGGAGGAGGCAGTGGAGGACAAGGTGGAGGCAGTGCTGCAGGAGGTGATGGCGGTTCTGGGGGCGGTGCTATCCTGCTAAACGCTTGGAACATTCATATTAATGGAAGAATAATTACGAACGGGACAAATGGTGGAGATGGAGTCAGTGGGGACAGACCTGGAGGTGGTGGTGGCGGAGGCTCAGGCGGCTGCATAATGATTCAGGGCTGCAATGTCACAATTGGTGCTAATGCAGAATTAAATGCCTCTGGTGGGAAGGGCGGAAATGCAGGAGAGGACTCACACGATGCGGGCACAGATGATGAAGCGGGTGGCGGTGGAGGAGGAGGTGGAGGTGCAATCTGGATTTATGCTGACAATGCCTACAGTGAAAATAGCGGGGCAAAATTTGATGTTTCTGGCGGTGCAGGAGGTCTAGGTTCAGTGGGGGCACCCTCCTCTCTAAACAACAACGGTGCAAATGGAACCGCAGGCAACATAACCAAGCCAACATCTAGCACTCCACCCAATCCTAGAACAACTTTCACATCCAATTTGAGTTATGCTCTCTCTGGTTACTATGTATCTCAAGTGCTAGATGCGGGTAGAATTTCGCTCTGGCGTTCAATAACATGGACAAGGGACACACACTGGTCTGGCACACAGCTCGTCCTGAGGGTAAGGTGGGGTAACACATCATTGCCAGATGCAACATGGCATGCCTGGCAGGATGTGAATGGCACGATGAGCGGAGGCACTGGGCCGTTGAGTGAAACCTTTGCATTGAACACTGCAAACTATCCATTTGCCAGATTTTTCCAGTATAACATTACATTGAGCACATCCATCCAGATGAATTCGCCCACGGTGTATGGCGTCAGCTTACTCTATTCAAAACCAAAACTTCTGATTTCAAGTGTGGTCTTCAATCCTTTTCCGCTTGGAGTAGCGAATCATTCAGTGGTACTGGCAAACAACGATAGTTTTCCAGTTACCTTCTCTGAAATCTACCTGAATACTTCAGCGAATTCCTTTTCGACTCCAATTTACCTGGCACCAGGGGCTAAGATTACGGTAACCCTCCCTGCATACTTCTTCCAGCTAGTAAACAACTCTGGAGATTTCCTGTTTTTAAATGATTCCACATCGAGCATTTCTGGCATTTCTCCGAATGGAATAATTGATTTTGTCAACTGGACAGACGGAAATGGCGGGGAGCCACCATCCTGTGGAAATCATGCTGCAAGTCAGAATGAGTGGAGCAATGGACCAGTAAATCTAACTGGATTTGACCCACTTACCCAGATTGGAATAAACCGCACCGTGATAATGGATGCACCTGTGGATTCAGATAAAAAAACTGACTGGTATGTGGTAGTTGAGGAGCAAACGGGTCTCTTACCATGGATGTTAATTCTGATACTACTAGGATGCATCATTCTTCAGAGGAAATGCAGCCGAAAACTGAGAAAACTGTAAATACCCCCAACTTTATCAGCCAACAGAATTTCAGAGGTGGTAATCATGGTCAGGAAGAAAGTGGTAATAATGGGTGCTGCTGGCAGGGACTTTCACGACTTTAACACCTACTTTAGAGACAATGAGGAATACGAGGTTGTCGCGTTTACAGCCACTCAGATACCAGATATTGAAGGAAGAAAATACCCAGCAGAACTTGCGGGCAAGCTTTACCCTGATGGAATCCCAATCTATGGAGAGGAAAATCTTCCCAAATTGATAAAAGAAAAAGGAGTGGATGAAGTGGTCTTTTCTTACAGCGATGTTTCGCATGAGTATGTAATGCATCGTGCCTCCATTGCCATGGCAAATGGTGCTGGTTTCAGATTGATACCTCCAAAAATAACGATGCTGAAGGCAGCGGTGCCAGTTATTGCAGTGTGTGCGGTTCGCACTGGAGCTGGTAAGAGCCAGACAACCAGGAGAGTTGCAAAAATTCTCCAGCAGATGGGAAAAAAAGTAGTTGTTGTCAGACATCCAATGCCATATGGTGACTTGAAGGAGCAGGCGGTTCAAAGGTTTGCAAGCTATGAGGATTTGGATAAACACAAGTGCACTATTGAGGAAAGAGAGGAATACGAGCCACACATTGACAATGGAATTGTGGTGTATGCAGGCGTTGACTACGAGAAAATTCTGAGGCAGGCGGAGAAGGAATGTGATGTGTTGTTGTGGGATGGTGGAAATAATGACATTCCGTTCTACAAACCTGACCTACACATTGTGGTCGCAGACCCACACAGACCCGGGCATGAAGCAAAATATCATCCTGGCGAGGCAAACCTCCGAATGGCAGATGTCGTGATTATAAACAAGGTGGATACTGCAAGCCCAGATAATGTGGAGGCGGTCAAGGCAAGCATAAGAGAAATGAATCCAGATGCGGACATAATTGAGGCGGGCTCCCCAATTTCCACAGACTACCCGGAAATGATAAGGGGCAAGTCAGTGCTTGTGGTGGAAGATGGGCCCACACTTACCCATGGTGAGATGAAGTATGGAGCGGGCACAATTGCTGCGAAAAGGTTTGGGGCAAAAGAGATAGTGGATCCTGAACCCTATGCCGTAGGTTCCATAAAGAAGACCTTCAAGAAATACCCACATCTGAAAAATCTGCTGCCAGCTATGGGCTATGGGAAAACCCAGATACAGGAACTTCAGGAAACAATAAACAAAATTCCCTGTGACTTAGTGGTGTCAGGAACACCGATAAATTTGGAAAGAGTGATGAAAGTAAACAAGCCGATTATCAGAGTGAGATATGAACTAGATGAGATTGGAAGACCCAACCTTGAAGACATGATAAAAACCTATCTGAGGTTGTAAACATGCCAGAGATGAAGCACAAAGCAGAAGAAAAAGAGAAATGCCAGATAGAAGGATGCAAAAATCAGGCAGAGCGTTCTGTCTCCGCTGCTAAGCTTTCAAAAGTTTATTCAGGGCTAGAGCGAAAGAAAGGTTCTCTTAGGATCTGCAAAGACCACTACAGAAAATTCAAAAAAGAAACAAAGGAAGAAAGAGAACTGGAAAGGCTTGGCTGGTAATGGAAACCCTGCAATTTGAGGATAAATGGCTTAAGCAACTGGAGGCTTTCTGGGTAGCATCAGGTGACGCACTCCAAACACTCCCTATTTATCTCAAATCAGAGAATTATCTCAAGGATTCGCATGTTCTCGCTCTAGAAAATGAAAAAATCGTTGGCTCTGCCTTTTTGATGCAGTTTGACAGGCATTATGTTATTCTGAGGTATCTACAGGACCACAAAGATTGCATCTCAATCTTGCTTGAAAAATTGAAGGAGTATGCGTGTGCACATGGGATAAAAAAGCTGTGCTGTTGGCTTGCTCCATGTGAGGAAGATACAAGAAAATTACTTCTGGAGAACAATTTTAGTTATGAAGGGAAATATTATCGGATGTCACTCCATATCTCCCATTCTTTTTCGATGCCAAGTAATGTGAGAGTCCTAGCACCACCAGAACTGAAACCAGTAATCCAGATAATTATAGAAGCATTTGATGATGCTCATGAAAGAGAGCTGGTTGAAAGGACATTGCAAGACGCTCTTGGTAATAAAGACAGTGTATTTCTCGGGTGCTTTGAGGGTGCATTACTTTGTGGCTGTGTGCTCTTACTCCTTTATCCAAATGATAGTACAAAAGCATACATACCGATTATTGCAGTAAAGAAAGAGCTGCAGGGAAAAGGCTACGGGAGAAAATTGATAGAGGGAGCAAAGGCATGGGCATCTGCAAATGGGGTCAGCAACATTTCATTATCTGTCAGAGCAGATAACACTCGTGCAGTTGCTTTGTACACTCGTGTGGGTTTTGAGAAAGTTGAGGAAGTGGAGATATACTTCGTTCAGTGTCTGTAAATTTTTTTTACGCATCCCAGGTTATCTCAAACTCGCAATGTTCTGCTCCCTCATGCACACACTTGGTTTCTTTACAAACTGTGTTTTTTGCCCTGCACAAGATCCCCACACCTTCAAAATAACCACACAGATAATTACACATTATCTTAGATACATTAAAATCCTCCAACACAAGCACACCAATTCCTTTTTCGTTTTTAATCACTTTGAGAGTACCAATAGAATAATGTTCCCTCCAGAGAGGCGGTGCTTGATTGATTGCGGAGTTAGGACCCACAAAGTACTTTATAAAAAGTTTCAGAATAAGCGAAGCAGATGGGGCTTCCCTGCCCATTGCCTTGAGCTTTTCGATGTCGTTCTCGAAAAGGGCAAGACAGCCCTCCAGAAATACCACCCGTGAGGATAACGGAACATGCTCGGAAGGCTTCATCTCCTCAATCTGAACAGTTGTGAGTTTTAAACCCTGTTTTTGCATGTAATTATCCAGAAATCGCAGTCCTTCAATTCCCTTCTTTTTCTTCAGGTATGCAATGTTTGTCTGGAAAATTGATGCTCTGCATGTACCTTCCATCATATCATCCTCTCAAATCTTTCCTGCTTCGCCTTGCAGATTGGGCATACTAATGGCGGTTGGTCTCGGGCACAGAGATAACCACACACTTTACAACGCCACACAGGGTATTTTAGATTACCCAACAAGGGCGTATTCTGTTCAACCAGTTTTTTCTGGTTTCTGCGTTCAGGTATAGATGAGACCTGTTTTTTTCCTTTTGCTACTTCCTCACTCACATAAAGCGCACAATAACATGTGCCGAATTCGTTGAGGTCTGCATCTCTATAATCGCAGGGGCAGATAATGTCTAGGTCTTTCTCTTTGATGCCTGCAGCAAGCCGGCATGGACACGCCCAGTATCCATAGCGTTGTTCGTTTATAAGCAAACTTCTCACAAGTCCTTTCGTAAATTCGATATCAGGATTGAGAAAATAACCTGATTCCTCTGCCTCCTTTTTAAGTTTACTGTAAAGCTTTTCTACTTCCGCATCCGTGATTTCTGTCATATCTTCAGTTGCTCCCTCAACTTTTTTTCATCAAAGCCCACAATGCAGGCAGCATCGTTTATCACGATGGTAGGAAATGAGAGGGATGGATTCCATTTTTCAACTTCCCGAACAACTTTCTCCCGCTCCTCTCCCTGTAGGAGGTCAACATCTACATATGAGTATTCCACGCCGTTATCTTTCAAAAACTGCTTTGTTTTTTTGCACCATCCACAGGTGCTTAATGCATAAATCAACACTTTGCCGCAATTTTTTCCCGGGACTTTGGTGAAACCCATAATTATCACAAGATAGAAAAGAAGTAAGGGTATATATCTTTTCCCCCACCGACAAGGTAAAATAGGGTTATCCCTCTCTCCTCGCGGGTGTAAATATGGAGTATTTTCTCCATCGGTATGCTAGCCCTGATGTAACCTATGCGGATTTAAGAAATGTTAGAATCAAAACGCTTTACATTGAAATGAAGAACGATGAAATAACAAGATGCGTTAGCGGGTTAGACCATGGAATCGGGATTCGAGTTCTATCCAATGGTGCTATTGGTTTTGCTTCAAGTACCGATGGTTCTAAAAGAAGTGCCCAACAATGTCTTGAAGAGGCCTACAGAATCTCCAAGAGTTTAAAAGGAAAGACTATCCGGTTTGAAAATGTAAACACAGAGAAAGGGAAAGTGTTGTGGAAGGGAAAGAAACCCCATGACTCAGTATCAATCGAGGAAAAGATAGATTACATGAAAGAATTGAGGGAGCTGGCTAAAGATTACAAGAAGGTAAAGAACCTCTCACTTACATACAGCGAATCAACGATTGAAACAGAGTTTTACAATATAAATGGTGCAAGAATAATGACTGCAGTGCCAAGAACCGCCATGCGAATCCAGGTCGTGGCTGGGGCTGAAGGTAAGATTGCGAGTGTCACAGGAAGTGTTGGAGGCACTGGTGGTCTAGAAATATTTGAAAAATATTCACCAGAGGAGGAGTTAAAGAAGACCTGTGCATCTGCAGAAAGACAGCTCAATGCCCAGAGCGCACCAAGTGGTGTTTTTACCGTAATTGCAGATCCAGAGCTATCTGGTGTGTTTGCCCATGAAGCCCTTGGCCATGCTTGTGAAGCAGATGCAGTGATTGCTGGAGGCTCCTGCCTTGCTGGAAAAATTAATACAAGAATTGGGAATGAACTTGTTACCATCGTGGATGATCCAACACTCCCAAATGAGAACGGCAGTTTCCCTTACGATGATGAAGGCACTAAAACCTGCAGAAAAGTTCTCGTAGAGAAGGGAATTCTCAAAAGCTATCTTCACTCGTTAGAAACCTCTACATTTCTAGGAATGGAGAAAAATGGAAGTGCAAGAGCAGAATCCTACGCTGTGCCTCCACTTGTGCGGATGAGTAACACATTCATTGAAAAAGGAGATTTCGGATTTGAAGAGATGGTAAAGGATGTGAAATTTGGTGTCTATGCAAAGGGTTCGAGAGGAGGACAGGTGGACACAACAAAAGGGACATTCCAATTCTCAGCTCAAGAAGGATTTCTCATTGAAAATGGAGAACTAACAAAACCACTGAAAGACCTTTCCCTGGCAAGTGATATTCTTTCAATTTTCCATCAGATAGATGCAGTGGGAAAAGACCTTATGCTAGGGCATCCTGGAAATTGTGGTAAAGGGCAGTGGGTACCTGTGAGTGATGGAGGTCCACACATCAGGATAAGGGATGTAAGGGTTGGTGGAGGTTGAAAAACATGGATTTTGAGAAAGTTTTGAATATGGGGAAGAAAAAGGAAATTGAAGTTGAAATTTTTTACCAGGAGACAAAACTAAGCACTCTGAACATTGATTTTCATAAGATTCATTCCATGGATACATCGGAAATTGCAGGCACAGGTATCCGCGTTCTAGCCGATGGAAAGATCGGCTTCGGTTTTACAACTGGCAAAACTCAAAGGGAACTAGAAAGATGTTTCAGAGAAGCCATAAAATCAGCTAAACCAAGCAAAACTCTGAAAAATTTCGCTTTCCCTTCTGAGAAGAATTTTCCAGCAGTAGATGTAAAATTGAGCAAAAAGATTGCAGATCTTTCTTCAGATGAGGCAACTGAACACATCCAGACAATGCTAGACGCTGTAAAATCTGTCAACAAGGAAATTTTTGTTTGTGAGGGACACTTCGGTTATGGAACCGAGAAAACCGTGATTATGAACACATCTGGTCTTTGTGCAGAGTATATCCGTTCTGCATGTGGAATCTCAATAGCCACTGCATTACCTACTCCAGATAGTGTCTCTGTTGGATTTGAAGAAATAGAATCACCTGATCTAGACTTTGATTTTGGTGAACTCGGGCGAAGCGCAGCCAAACTTGCTTTTGAAGGTAGAAACCCTGAAAAATTAGAGGGTGGAAAGAAAAATGTCCTGCTCGTGCCTACTGCAGCTAGGAGTGTAATCGAAAGCACACTCCTAGGAATGCTACAGGGACAACATGCAATGAGGGGCGAAAGCCTTTTTGCTGGCAAGTTGAATGAGAAAGTACTTGATGAACATCTCAACATTGTGGATGATGGCTTGCTTGAGAACAGTTTAGGGACCGCTCCTTTTGATGATGAAGGTACGCCCTCTAGAAAAACTACATTGATTGAAGCTGGGATACTAAAGAATTTTATATTTGATGCCTACACAGCTGCAGAATTCAATTTGAAAACCACCGGGAATGGAATCCGCTCAATGCGGCTCTCTGCTGGTAGAACTTTCAAATCTGTGCCATCCCCAAATTTCAGAAATTTTGTAATCGAAGCAGAACAGGCGCCCTATGAGGCAATTCTTAAAGATTTCTCGCCATGTCTCGTAGTATATGCAGTACTCGGAGCCCATACCGCTAACCCAATCACAGGAAATTTCGCAGTGAATATCCCGATTGTATTTGAATATGTGAATGGAGAACTGAAACCAAGGAAGCAAGGAATGTTAAGCGGGAACATTGCTGAATATCTGAACAGAGGAATTGTGATTTCTAAGGAAAGAAAAAATTGTTATGGGACATTCACACCTACAAACTTCGCAATGCCTAGCATTCTTATTCCAAACGCCCAAATAACTGGTTCCTGAGTCAGACAGGGACCCTCATACGGGTAAATGGCGTTATGAGAAGGCCAGCACCTACAATCCCCATGGCCAAGCTGATGAACCTGATTGTTGGGTCTGAATAGTAGAGAATGCTGAGCACAACCGCAGAGCAAATAAATATGCCTCCGAGAAAGGCGATGAAGAGCATTGCCTTGAGCAGTATGTCCCCTTCCTCAATCATCCAACAGTAAAATTCGTGATTGTATAAAATGGTTTTTACAGACCTCCTAATTTTGGTTCTTACATTCATAACATGCTTTGATTACTCCCCGGCAGTCCTTAACCAAATTGATAAATATCCAATTCGTCTACACTCCACAGATGTCTTCACTTCACATTCCTCCAGAATTCGTAGCAAGGGAAAAAGAACTTGCGTTTCTCAAAGGAAAATTGGAAAAGGTAGAACGAAGAGCTGGCTTGACCGTTTTTATCGGAGGAGAGAGTGGTGTTGGAAAGACACGGCTCGTTGAGGAATTGATTGGAATTGCAGAACAAGCTGGATTTCAGGTTTTCAGGAGCCAGTGCTTTCTTGAGTCCTTAGCTCCTTACACACCCATTTCTGAGATTCTGAAAGACGCAGAATTGGAACATCTGCTTACTGAAACAAAGCCACCGAAAATAGAGGGAATTTATTGTGTGAAAAAAGGTGGAATAATAATTGCAAAGTATGAGCGGAAGGAGACAACGGACTCTGACATTTTTATGGGCATGGTGACAGCAGTGGAAACCTTTGTGAAGGACTCAATTGCCCAGATGCAGGCAAGAGAGGTGACTGAGCAAATTGGCCACATGGGTTATGGAAATTTTTTCATCACGAATGTACCTGGCAAGTTGCTGAACCTTGTGGCAGTTACCACTGGGAGAGAAAATGAATATCTGATTTCTGACCTGCGGGAAATTCTGGAAGATATTGAAAAGGAGTTATGTGGAGGGCTTGAGACGATAGAGGCCTCTCAAATTGCTGCAATTGAGGACAAGCTCAAAACCCTCTTTTTAAGAGGAAAATACGAAGGCGTCGATTATGCAGAGGAGGATGCAAAAATAAGACAGGCAAATTTGTTCGAGAATGTTACAAGGGGTTTGCAAAGAAAGGCAGAGCAGAAGCCAGTGCTGATTTTCATAGACGATTTGCAATGGAGCGACCCCTCAAGTTTAGCGATGTTGCATTACATAGCCAGGAACACAAGAAAAAATGCGGTTCTTATTGTTGGCACTTACAGAATTGAGGAGATTGTAGCGAAGCATGATGAAAAGAGGCACCCCCTCGTTGAGGCAATGGAGAAGATGGAAAAAGAGGAGTTACTTGAAAAGGTTGAGTTAAAGCGGCTGGACAAGGAAGTATGCCATGCCCTGATTTGCAGTGTGCTTGGCACTGAGATTGCTCAGGAGTTTACAGAAAAAATTTACAGGGAGACAGAGGGCAACACCTTCTTTGTTGTGGAGATTCTGAAGAACCTGTATGAAGAAAAGCAGTTGTATTTAGAGGGCGGAAAGTGGCACTACCATCTGGACACATTGCAAATTCCAAAAAAAGTTTACGAGATTGTTTTGAGGAGAATTGAGAGATTAGCGAAAGAAGAACGAGATCTCCTAGATGCAGCAAGTATTCTGGGTGAGGAATTCACATCCCAAATGGTTGCAAAACTAACTGAGCTCCCTTATATCCAGGTTGTAAAAATGCTTGTGAGCGTTGAACGGGCACACAAACTAATCAGAGCATTGAAATCAAAATACAAATTTGAGCATGGAAAGATAAGAGAAGTGCTTTATGCAGAAATGGCGGATGAGTTAAGAAAAATCTACCATGAGATTGCAGGCCAAATCCTTGAAGAAAATTACAAAGCTGGGAATGCTGATGTTTTAGCGGATGTTGTTTATCATTACTCAAAGGCAATGCGCAGTGATAAAGTTATTGAATATGGCTTGTCCGCTGGGAAACTTGCAAAGAAGAGATTCGCAAATGAAGAAAGCATCAGGTTTTACAAAGCGGTGCTAGAGGCAATGAAAGAAGAAGAGGGCTACAAAGAACTAAAACTGCAGGTTCTAGGTGAAATTGCAGAGGTACTAGAGCTAACTGGAAGATATGATGAGGCCCTGGAAATTCTTAAAATTCGAATCTCTGCCCTCATCACAGAAAAGCCATTAGAGGCAGGAAAAAGTTATAGAAAGAGATGTGAAATTTATATCCAGAAGGGAGATTATGAAAATGCGATTGTAGAGGCGGAGCAAGCAGAGCAAGTGCTTTCCGAAACGACCAAATCTGAACTTGAATTGGCAAGAGTATGGAGTGCAAAAGGGCTCATCTACGAGCGGAAAGGAGACTATAAAAGCGCAATCGAAGCCCAAGAAAAAGCCGAGCAAGTGTTTAAGAAAGCGAGAGTAGAAAAAGAGTTGGGTAATGTTATCCACAGAATGGGCACATGCTATTTGTATCTGGGAGAGTATGACAAGGCCCTTCAATTGTTCACTGATGCTCTGAGAATTCGTGAGAAAATAAGTGATTTAAGAGGAATAGCAGGAAGCTATAACAACATTGCTATTGTTTACCATGAGAAAGGAGAGAATGAAAAAGCATTAGAATTCCACAAAAAAAGTTTGGAATTAGTTGAAAAGATAGGCGATGTGCGTGGCATCTCGGCAGGATATAACAACATTGCCATTGCTTACGGCGAAAGTGGTGAGCTTGAAAAGGCATTAGAGTTCCACAAAAAAAGTTTGGAGGTGAAGGAAAAAATTGGAGATGTTTGGGGCATTGCGATGAGCTACAACAACGCTGGGAGTATTTACTACATGAGAGGACATTACGAAAAGGCACTTGAGTTATATAATAAAAGTTTAGAATTACGGAAGAAGATTGGAGATGTTTGGGGCATGAGTATAAACTACTTCAACATAGGTATGATTCATTATGAATTAGGTGAGTTTCACAAAGGTTTGGAGGCACTGCAAAAAGCCCTTGAAATTGCGAAGGAAGTTAAAGACAAATCTGAGATTTGCAAGAGTTTGTTGGGGATCGCTAGGTGTTATGTGGGTATGGGAAATTTTGAATCTGCAAATGAGATGCTTAGGGAGGCAAAGAAATTTGTAGTGGAACTTGCTGCGAAACCTATTGATGCGGAGTTTTTGTCTGTATCTGGCATACTCCTTGCAAGTGAGGGAAAAATCGCAGAGGCAGAGCTCGAGCTAAAGAAGGCAATTGACATGTATGAAACAGTGGGCAGATTGGATATCGAGTATTACAAAATCCTGTTCGAGTTAGGGAAGGTTAAAAATGAAAAAGAGTTACTCATGGAGACGCTGACTTTCTTTGAGAAAATTGAAAACAGAGCATGGATAGAGCGAGTAAAGAAAGAGATTGAAAAAGTGTAGAGCATAAAGTTGCTGATACCTTATTTTGAAAATTGGTCAAGGAGCTATCTAATTTATCCCAACCAACAGGGACACACCGTAAATTTTTATAGCAATGAGCCAATCAAGGCATAAATGTACAATCCTTCGTTAAGGAAAATTGATGAGCTTGTGCTTGGATATCTGAAGGAAAAACGACTCAGAGCAGAGGATGTGGGCGTGAAGCCGGTGGTTGTGCTCACTGAAAACCGCAAATTCCATCAACTGCTTGTCGAGGGATTGAACGCCCAGCGAAGTCCTGACTGGCTCTATGATGCAGAAG
Organism: Thermoplasmata archaeon; assembly: GCA_038874435.1. NCBI lineage: Archaea > Methanobacteriati > Thermoplasmatota > Thermoplasmata > Thermoplasmata archaeon. The sequence goes on along the minus strand of JAVZCK010000004.1, from coordinate 105,372 downwards.
CCCAGCTTTATTTTGCGAATCTGCCTGGAATTGATGTGTCAATAGTCATGGCTCTGCCTCCGGCCCATGCTTTTCTCACAGAAATCGAGGTACTTAGACATCTTGGAGCCAAAATGTTCATTGGTGTTTTTGAGGGAATAGGAATAGGTACAGGCATAGGCAAAATTTTCCTTGTGGGAAGTGCGGCTTGTCTAGATGGGGCCTCCTATCGTTACACAGGTGGAAGAAAGGAAATCAATGCTAGTTACCGTATCCACAAATTTTTGAGAGCTATCCTAGAGATGGAGGAAATTAAAGCTGGCGAGGCAAAAGCTGGGTCTGTGGACACCCCGTATCTCATCCTTGAAAACGATGTCAAATATCTACGAACAAACAATGTAAATGTAATTTCCTTTTATATCCCATCTCTCTATGCATTTAGTTTTTACTCTGGCTGTGAGGCATGCGCAATGTTGATAACAAAAGAAGACCTCTATCTAAAGCCGAAAATTTCCACTGAAGGGCTGTATGAAACAATTGCATCCCTCCTTTCCAGACATCTGCATGAGGTTGCGTTCATTTAGATAGTGCCAATCACAACCTTTTAATCTCTGTGAGCGATATACCTAACATGAAGAGATTGGTGAAGAAAATTGCGTTGCTTGGTGATGGAGCAGTGGGGAAAACCAGCTTGATTGCAAGGTATGTGCACAATGCGTTTGATGAAAGTTACATTCAGACAATTGGGACAAGGGTTTCGAAGAAGGAGGTAGTGGTGGAAACAATTGAGGACAGAGTTTCTGTTAATCTCATAATCTGGGACATTCTGGGTCAGAAGGAATACAGGGGTGTGCACTTCAATGCTTTTAAGGGGGTTGAGGGTGCGATAATGGTGTGTGATATCACAAGAAAGGAAACACTTGACAGCTTGGAGGAATACTGGCTTCCATCACTTAAAAAGGTTACTGGAGAAATTCCACTCATCTTCTTTGCAAACAAGGCAGACCTGATAACAGAGAGGAAATTTGATTTTGCAGACCTCCAGAAAATCGCAAATGAAAATCTGCACTCTGGAGCGGGAGGAAAGCTCAAAAATGCATTTCTTACCAGTGCTAAAACTGGTGATAATGTAGAGGTCGGGTTCAAGCACATGGTAGCATTTCTGATGCTGCTGGAAGACGAGGAAAAAAGGGATGCCAGAAGTTTCATAATCGACTCATTGCTTCGTTCAATTGAGGCAATGGAAGTTGACACCAGCACACTCTACGGTGCCCTTGATGCAATTATGGTGGACTTCACAACAAGTTTTGGAAACGAGAGCCAAGCAATGGATTTGCTGAGAGAGGCATTCAAAGAGGCAAACCTCACACTCAAAGAACCCACATTTGTAGGTGTGGAAAAACTAATTTATGCGTTATCAAGAAAGGAGAGAACTGCGGGTATGCCAGAGGATGTGGTAAAGGCAAATCTGGAAAAACGATTTTTGATTCTTAATAAGGCAAAAAACCCTGGTAATCCATAACAAATGTGCTTCTTTTGACCACTTAACTTTATATACATTGAAACTAATGCAAAAGATTTATATAGTAGTGCTTACATACTCTTTTATGATGACAAACAAAGGTTAACAACTTGGAGGTGATACACATGTTTGGAAGAAAGAAAGATGATGAAAACAAAATTGAAATTCGAAAGAAGGATGCAGACATTGTGGGCAGGGACTTCTACGACCCATTTGAAGAATTCGAGAGAGCAATGAGAAACTTCGAACGCGCTTTCTTTGAGATGGCATTCAGGTCACCATTCACATTCAGAAAAGAAATGAGAGAACCAGAAATAAGAGCTCCATTTGTGGACATGATTGACACAGGCAAAGAATTCAAGGTAATTGCAGAAATGCCTGGCGCAACGAAGGACAAGATTGATGTCTCAATTTCAGGGAATACTCTAGAAATTTCTTCAGAGACGGGCACAGAAACCGAGAGCACAGAGGGCAATGTGGTTCACAGGGAACGCAGCTACAGAAAATTCTACAGATGCATTGAGCTACCAGAGGATATTGTTCCTGATAAAGCTACATCAAAACTGAACAATGGTGTCCTTGAAATCATCCTGCCAAAGAAAAACCCCACTGAGAAAAAGAAGGTAAAGGTGAACATTGAGTAAACACTTTTCCTTCTCTCCTTTTTGTTATACCTTTGTTTTTGTCAGGAGGTGGTATAAATGTCGGTAAAAACACCTGAAAAAAATTATTTAAAGGTAATTGAAGCGACTGCGCGGGATGCTGGTAGAGGTATCGTCAGAATTGACACAGAATACATGGAAAACAACGGACTTGAGCCAGGTGATGTAGTAATAATCGAGGGCACAAAGAAAACTGCAGCCATTGTCTGGCCTAGCTATCCCGAGGATGAAGGTACAGGAACAATTCGAATGGATGGAATCACAAGAAAGAATGCTGGTGCAGGAATAGATGACAAAGTTAGTGTGAAGAAGACAGAGGTGAAAAAGGCCTCTAAAGTGGTTTTCTCTCCCACTGAACCGATAAGAATCTTCGGTGCTGAGTATCTATCCCAGATACTGGAAGGGAGAGTGCTCACCAAGGGCGATGCTGTTGAACTTAACCTCATGGGTAGAAAGGTCACGCTCATTGTCACTTCCTATTCTCCTTCCACAGATGTGGTGATGATAAACGGAAGCACAGAAGTAGAGGTAAGCGAGAAAATTGCGAAGGAAAAAGAGGTAGGAGTGAGCAGGGTTAGCTACGAAGACATAGGTGGGCTCAAGGAAGAAATTAAGAAAGTAAGGGAGATGATAGAGCTCCCACTTCGCCACCCAGAACTCTTTGACCGTTTGGGTATAGAGGCACCAAAAGGTGTGCTGCTCCATGGTCCTCCAGGCACTGGCAAGACATTGCTTGCAAAAGCAGTTGCTAACGAAACCAACGCCAACTTCTACTCAATCAGCGGTCCTGAAATTATGAGCAAGTTCTATGGCCAGAGCGAGGAAAATTTGAGAGAGATTTTCAAAGAGGCAGAGGAAAACGCACCATCAATAATTTTCATCGACGAAATTGACTCAATTGCTCCAAAGAGGGATGACATCAAAGGTGAGGTGGAAACCAGAGTTGTTGCCCAGTTGCTTGCCTTGATGGATGGGCTGAAGAGCAGGGGCAGAGTAGTGGTAATAGGTGCTACAAACAGGCCCAATGCCCTTGACCCAGCACTGAGAAGACCTGGTAGATTCGATAGAGAGATTGAACTTGGAATTCCTAATAGGGATGCACGGCTTGAAATTCTGCAGATTCACACAAGGGGAATGCCACTCTCAGAAGATGTGGACCTCTCTGCACTTGCAGACCTAACCCATGGCTACTCTGGCGCAGACCTTGCTGCACTCGTGAAGGAAGCAGGAATGAAAGCGCTGAGGAGAATACTGCCAAACATTGATATGGAGAGCGAAAAAATCCCAGTGCAGACACTGAACACAATCAAAGTTACGAAAGAGGATTTCATTGCCGCATTCAGAGAGATGGAACCATCTACATTGCGGGAGGTGCTGATTGAACGCCCGAATGTACATTGGGATGACATTGGAGGGCTTGATGCCCAGAAGGAAGAATTGAAGGAAGCAGTGGAATGGCCACTGAAGTATCCTACCTTGTTCAAACATTTCAACACAAAACCGCCAAAAGGCATTCTGCTTTACGGACCACCAGGCACTGGCAAGACCTTGCTTGCAAAGGCAGTTGCCACTGAAAGCGAGGCAAACTTTATCTCTGTGAAGGGCCCAGAGTTCCTCTCAAAATGGGTGGGCGAGAGCGAAAAAGCGGTGCGGGAAACCTTCAGGAAGGCAAAGACAGCTGCGCCATGCATCATCTTCTTTGATGAGATTGATGCAATCGTGCCAGTGCGAGGCCAGAGTTGCGATTCCCATGTCACAGAGAGAGTTATAAGCCAGATGCTCTCAGAGCTTGATGGAATTGAGGAATTGCACAATGTGGTGGTGATTGCAGCAACGAATCGCCCAGACATAATTGACCCTGCGATTCTCCGCCCTGGAAGATTTGATAGATTGGTGTATGTGCCGATGCCTGGCAAAGATGAGCGGCTCAGTATCCTTAGGATTCATACAAAGAACATGCCACTTGCGGATGATGTCAAACTTGAGAAAATTGTGGAGATGACTGAGAATTACAATGGTGCAGACCTTGCTGCGGTAGTACAGAAAGCCAGCTATCTTGCGATGAGAGAGTATCTCAACGAGAACAATGGCAAGGTGGATGAGGCAAAACTGAAGGATGTTAAAGTGAAAATGAAGCACTTTGAGGAGGCGTTGAAACAGGTGAAACCGCTCTCAAAACAGGAGGTGGAACGCTACACCAGAATGTGCGAGAACTTCAGGAAAAGAGAGTAAAATAAAACCATTTAAATAGAACCTTTTTCCACCAATTTTTTTAAGTCCTCAATAAATTTGTCAAACATCTTTACTTTATCACTTTCTTCTATTTTTTCTTCACTCATTACATAGCTTCCATCTGTATCTACCTCAACAATTGCACGTCCCTTCTTTGTGGGCTTCTTCGCCTTTAATGTGCCATCTTCATCTGGAGTAATGAAAAATACCTTAATATGTCTTGTAACTTCATCCTGCATCAGCTTTAATTTCCAGTATCCAGTTTGAGCAATCCTCTCTCTCAGAGTGATCTTAGTCGAAATTACTGCAAGTGGTCGGAGAGAAACAGGATGATAAATTACTATATCCACATCTGGCAAATGGGCACCAAACTCTCCATAATCTATAAGTAGATTTCTTTTTACCAGGCTAAGCTCTTTCGAGAGATTGATTGATGTGGTTCTTTCTAAAATGTTTCCCTCAACCACTTTCAACCCAAGTCCTTCAACTTCTTTCTTAATAACATACATTATCAGTTTCTCAAAGTTTTTTCCTTTGAATGCACGCCAAGATTGTTCATGATCACCCTGTGGCGTCGGACTTCTTTTCCAGTCGTTTTTATGCATTTCTTTTGCTAATGAGAACAATTCTGAGATGTGCTTGTATGTCTCATTACCGTACTTTTGTCTCATTCCTTCATACAGTGTTAATAAGTCCTCAAATTTCATCTTAACTCCTCCTATGATAATTTTCCTCTTTCATAAAATGTCCATGTTATTTTTCTAGACTTGGCAATTTTGCTTTTCTCCACCCCTTGCTTCCTTACTATTATCAGATACTTAAATCCCCTCAGAAAGAAATTGAATCGTCTTGCTCTGTTATGCCACACATCCGTGTGCGATGCTTGTCCTCTCCTTGCCACACAAATTATGTCAACTGGCTCAAAGTATTTGCAAAGACGTTCATATATCAGAAAACCAACTGGTGTAAACTTCTTCTTGACCCACTGGTCTCCTATCAGCCAGCCAAGAACTTTACCAGGTTTCAATATGCGATAGCACTCTTTAATCACTTTTTCAAGTTCATCGTAAAATTCTGCGGTTTCACAAGAAATTTTGCCTATGCAGTCAGGATGCTCATTGTATCTAATGTTGTCTCCGTAGGGTGAATCAATAAACACCATGTCAACTGAATTGTCTTCCAGAGGAATTTTTCTCGCATCGTTTTGAATTATTTCTGGTCTTGTGGGGGCAATGTCATAGCAGATGCATCTCCGCTTTTCCTCGTTACACACATCCAGAGTTGTGCCACTTCCAGCCATTGGGTCTACTATAAGGTCTCCAGGTTCTGTATACCTCCATATCAAATTGTAGATAATCAGTGCCGGAGTAACACCAGGGTACTTATTGTTCCCTTTTGGTGTAAGACCATAGCTCTGCTTTGGAAAATCCCAGAATGTGGTGCTTTCAAGGAGTGGAATCTCATCTTCAATGTCTTGGATATCCATCCTTTCTTTTACCCGCGATCTCTCCCTTAGAATAAGTTTCGTTGTCTGAGCATCCCAGCTCTCTATGTCTTCCAGTAGTGGGGATTTAGATGCAAACAAATCAAGGAATTTTAACAGCTTTTTGCCAAATAGCGGTGTATTTCTTCTTATTTCAAAATTTTTTAGTATTTTATTTGCATCTTTCAATTTAATTATTTTTCCTATTTGTTCAATTTTCACCTGGTATGGGTATTTGCCACCCCATGCTTCTGGAAATAGTTTGAAACCTCCATCAGAGGCAGCTTTGAAAACGCCATAGAGAGCATCCATATCTATGTTAATCAAAAACAGGAGGTCGTCTTTTCTGATTCTTATAACCACAGGACCATACTGCTTTTCTGTTCCAAACAACATTCTAGAGAAACATTCTTCCTCGCTCCTGTTTGTGCAGAAGAATAGAAATCCCCTAATAGGTTTATCCACAATTACATCACTGTTTGGCATCAGATTCGAATATACTTGATCACATATATCTTTCTTCCTAGTAACGCTCATTCTACACCCTCCTCTCTGAACACCCTCATCATCATCTGGTAGAACTCTTCACCGCTCCTTTTTATCCGAATCTTCTCTGGCTTGCGCATCAGAAATTTCAGAATGTCATCATCCACAAAGCCCCGCAGCTGTTTTGGCTCCTTCACACTGTAAAGCCGCATGTAGGCCTCAAGCACGCTGTCTTTTAGAATATTCTGGCTCAATGTGTAGCCCTGCAATGCCCGCTCTGCGGTCTTGTCAAACCTTTCCCAACGCTCGCTTCTTCTTGCCTCCTCTCGCTCCTCACTAGAAGTATGGAAACCGTAGTAATAAACTAGAAACACGCCAATAAGGGCTGTGAATGCAATAAAACCAAGCTGAACAATCCCGCTGTATTGTGCATAATACACGAATGGTGAGAGCACACCGAAGAAAATGGCAATGAAGAAAATCACAGTGAGGAGTTTGTGCTCCTTCAACCTTCCACCTCCTTCCTAAGCCCTTTCAATGCCCCCAGAGCCTGCTCCCTTTCTGCCTCTCCAATTGGATGACTGCTATACCTTGCTGTCTCAAAAAGCTCCACCAACGCATCCAGATTTTTACTTTCAAAGCCCATTTTTGCATGGACTTCCTCCTTAAATTCCCTTGGAGTTAGGTAAAGGGCATCTTTTACACCATGTGCAGCCAGAAGTTCAGTCATTCTTCTGTAGCATCTTATGATTGCATCTCTCGCAGAAACCCCTGTTTCAAACAACGCAATTCCTTCATCAATCGCCTTTGCGAAATCCAGATTAAATGGCTCTACCTTCCCAGTTCCTCTCCCTGTCCTCGAAGAAAGATAGGAAAAAAGAAGAGTAACAATAATAACAGCAATGAGCACAAACATCCCTGCCACAAGAAGCATTGAGATAAGCGGTGGTGTTGTTGAGGTCTTTGGCAATGGTGTGTTTCCTGGTGTCCCTGTTGAATTCGATGTGATATTTTCACCAGTGTTTTCCTGCGTATTGTTCACAGCCATCACATAAAGAATACCTATGAGGATAAGTACAGCCAGCAACGCACCAAAGAAGGCATGCATCACCTCTCTTCCCCTGCGCATCGCAACCAGATAGAAAATTCCCACGATACCAAACCCTAGGAAGAGCCAGTAGATTAAGAGGCAAACATTCATGTTTATTGCAGGTGCCTGGGGACTTACCGTCTCATTTCTCTGCGGGGCATCTGGTGGAAGCATTTCATCCTGAAGCGAGAGGTTGAGCACGGCGTAGCCAAGCATTCCACAAGCGCACACAAAGAACGCAAAGGCAAGAATTACAGCCACGCTTCTGTTTATTTTCACTTTAAACACCTATTACCTTCACAATCACACGCTTATCTCTTTGACCATCAAATTCTGCATAGTAAATCTGCTGCCAGGGTCCAAAATCTAACTCCCCATTAGTAATTGGCACAATCACTTCATGGCCTATGAGCAAGCTCTTGAGATGGGCATCACCGTTTGTCTCACCGGTTCTATGATGCCTGTAATCATGTCTAAACGGCGCAAGCTTCTCAACCCACTCATCTATGTCTTTTATCAATCCACTTTCTGCATCGTTGATGTAAACGCCAGCTGTGATGTGCATCGCAGAAACCAGTGCAAATCCCTCCTTTATTCCTGACTTTCGCACAATCTCCTCAACTTGCTCTGTAATGTTAATGTATTCTCGCTTGTTTTTTGTGTGAAACCAGAGATACTCTGTGTGGGCTTTCATCTTGGATCACCTCTCATCTTCTTTACACTCCTAAATGGAACCAGGTAAATATTATCTTCTCTCTTCAACACCCAGACCGTCTCTGCATCTGCTGGATAATCTAGGTTCCCGAATCTCTCCAGTTTCATTGTTTTCTCATCCATCACAGTGATTTCTCTTTCATCGCGGTAAACCACCTTCACCTCTTCCAACATCCTGAATTCTATTATCTCCACATTTTTCAGATGCTCTATCATGACCTCTCTTTCTTTTCCATTCTGGCTTTTCAACAGAAGTTTACCTGCCTTTGCTGGTGCAATTGTGTAAAGCTCCCCCTCGTAATAAATAAGGTCTCCTTCCTCAAACCTCTCAAATTCAAGGAGATAAGTAACACGATAAACATCCCTTCCCTCCTTTCTCGTGTGCAACCTTGGAGACACCTTTACTTTAACGCCAAAACGCCGTTTCAACTCTTCACAGACAGCTCGGGCATAACTGTTGTCCACAATGTAAATGTCGATGCCATTCTCCACATTTTCTCGCTTCACAACCTGCCTTTTTCCATTCTGGCTTCCTTCAACGACTGCCTCCATTTCCTCCAGAATTCTTGCTTCTATCTCTCTTCCCTTCCTTCTTATCTGAATTATGGCCGAAAATCCATGACCATGCACTCTTGAGCAATCTGGACATAGATTTTTTCTGCAAAAAACCGTAATCTGGCGATTGCCTGACTGAAGTTCGCCTTCATGCTCCAAACTTAACTTCACCGCACACGAAAGCACATCACGGTCAATTTCCTTGCATTCAAACTCAACTGCAGTGCATTTGAACCCTGGCTTGCACACAATTTCCTGGTAAATCAATTTTTTAAGTGCATCTTCCTCACTCTCAAATTTTTCCCAATGTTTTCCAACATACAACGCCCCACAATCCCCACAAACAAGCATCTCAATTTTTTCTGGCAAAGAAACTGGCTTTTTCTCACGAATAAGACAATGAAGGCAAAGACCAGAATGAAGTTGCGAAACTGTCATTCCACATTTCGGACAGAGCACTCACATCACCACCATCTGCGCATGAGGAACGCCCGCAATTTTTATAACATTCTCCTTCTCCACAAATCCAGCTCTTATTGCAAGGGCCACTGTGTGCTTTCCGAACAGGTTAGCGATTGTAGCTGTTCTCATATAGACCACAAATGTTTCATCGTTCACAAGTTCTCCTTTGTAAAATTCAGGACTAATGTGAACTGAAAAACGCTCATCCTTCAGATGTTCTCCAACAAGGCACACATCACATGCTGCAACAAGAATCTCTGCACCTCTTCGATGAACCTTCAACCATATCTTCGACTCAGTCCCTGATTCGCTTGTAGTATCCTTCTTTCGGCTCATAAATCTCTCCATTCTTTTTCAACTTATCAATTATTTCATCTACGCTAGATTCATCAATTCCTCGTTCCTGTGCAAGTGTAATTACATCCTCTTTCGATGCACCATTCTCCTTGTTTTCCGCCTCAAGTTCTATTATTATGTCTCGCACTGTTGCAATAGCATCCCTCTTTGACTTTGGAATTCCAGTGGTGAGTAGGTCTACATCCAACTTATTAGTTGCTTGGTCTGTAGCCACCATTCTGTAGCATTTCATGAAAATCTCCACTGCAAGGTTTGCATCATCTTCTGTTACTTCCTTGCTCAAACGGAGTTTTGCAGCGGCCTCTGAAAGTCGAATCATTGCTTCCAATTGTCTTGGTGTGATTGGCACCACTTCCTCTGCTTCATTCTCGTACATTGTTCTAATTTCTACATATTTTCTCTGGATAATCTCTCTTGCCTTATCGGACAGCACTGGGATGCATTTTCTCGCATATGAAATATACTTCTTCAGGAAATCCATGGGAAATGGTGGCTGTAAATCCCTACCAGTGTCTTCTATTTCCGGTTTTCTTCCTTCGCTTTCAAGAGCCAAAACCTCTCCATGTAGATGTGCTTTCAAAATATGGGTTGCAATATCTCCATCCCTCTCTGCATCGGGCCTATCCAAAACAGGAATCACAATGTCAAATCTCGAAATAAGGGTTTCTGGCAAATCAATCTGACTGAAGAAAAGGCGATTAGGATTAAACCTGCCTTCTTTTGGGTTGGCAGCAGCTAGAACAGGACATCTGGTGTTGAGAGTTGCGTAAATTCCTGCTTTAGAAACTGTAACTGTTTGCTGTTCAAGTGCCTCGTGCATTGCGCTCCTATCTTCCTTAGACATCTTATCTAATTCGTCGATACAAGCAATGCCTGTATCTGCCAGGACAAGTGCACCAGCCTCCAATGTCCAGCGACCCTCTCCGAACTCATCTTTCACCGCTGCGGCAGTGAGACCAGAAGCAGAAGTGGACTTCCCAACTGCATAAATACCTCTAGGCACAATTCTAGCAACAAATGTGAGTATCTGGGACTTCGCGGTGCCAGGGTCACCGACAAGTAAGATGTGAATATCACCTTTTCGTCTCACTCCATCCTCGAGAGTTTTGGGCACGCCACCAACAAGCTGGAGTGCAATCGCTCTCTTTGCGTCCTCCATACCTGCAATTGTGGGTGCTATGGAGCGGACGATGTTATTGAAAATATTTGGATCCTTTGCAGCATTCTCTATCTCTTCAATTTCCTCTTTTGTGAGTTCCACCTCTGAGTATTCCTTGCTGAGTTTCCTGAGGTTGTTTACATTAAGCGTAATTTCAAATTCCGTGGTTTTGCCTTTAAGTTTCTGAATAGCGAGGAGAACGCCACTTAGTTGAACTCTATCTCCTGGGAAAATCTGTCCACAGAGGTCATCCTCAATGTATCCCATCAATCGCTGGGGCTGGACTCCACCTCTTGGCATTGTCTCTGGACTTTCCTGAATTTCAATTTTTTGCTGGTCGATAAATTCAGATTCCTCAGGTCGAAGAACAAAATCGGTTTGATGTGCAAGTTTGCCGCAACCCCCCTGCTTCTGGTCACAGGAAACAGGCTTCATAAGGTCCCCTGTTTCCTGTCGCACCTTGATTAATGCCCCACAATTTTTGCACCTGAATGCAGCAACGATAATTCTAGGTCTGACTTCAGTAACTCTCCTCAGCAAACCTTCAACTGTGATAAACCTATAGAGGGAGGTCTCTCTTATGTCCCTTATTGGAATTGGCTGGCGATGAGTTGGAATAATCCGTATCCAGAGTTTTTTAGTGTCAATTTCTTCTTCAGGTGCTGGCATCATTTCAAGCATCACTTCTTTCCCTATTTCAAGCACTTCAAGTGGGGCGTTTAAAATTACATCTAGGAACTCTGGGCTGAATTCGTGAAGTTCCTTCTCATCAACGAAGAGCGAGCGCTTCTCGGGGTATTTGTGAGCTATTTCTGCCATTTTGGGGAGGTAGTTGTAAGTTTCAAAAAACTCACGCCAGAGAGAGCGGACTGTCTGATCATCAATTTGCATATTCATAGCAACTGCACAATGAGCAGGGTGGTATTAAGGTTTTTTGTGAACGATAATGAGATGTATTATCTAGGGACCCTAGGGACCTCCTGAACACCTCAGGAAAGAGTAACTCATCCGTAGATTTGAAATCTGCGAGTTTAAACCAATTTCTTTCGTTCTTTTCATCTTACTACTTTTCCATTGACTAATTTGGGCCTTATGGGCATGTTGATCACCCACAGACGCCATAAGGTCCACTGATTCTTTTCTTCTCTCGACAAACCTCGTGATCTGTTCTATCTGGCTTCTTGTTGTTCACGATGTGAAGTGGTAGCACATTGTCGCTATCAGGGTCTCCCAAATCTACCAAGCCATCACAATAGGTATCTAAACTTAACCTCAATTGATGTAAATAACTGATATCAACATATAGATTACACCCATTGTAAAATACTGTGCCCCAGATTGGCTCTTCCAAAACCCTTCACTACATTCCAGCTAGCAACCCGATCCTATAAACAACGCCACCAATCATAAGTGCAAATCCAATTTCAAACAAGGTTATTGCTGCTGCCTTTTTCCATCCAAGTTCCTTTACAAGGGCTGCGATTGTGGCAACACAAGGGACATAAAACATCACAACAATAGTGAACACCAGCATTTGCAGCGGGGAAAGAACTGCAGCAAAATTCGTAGTGCCAATAAATGCAGCCAACATCACTACAGTTAACTCCTTCCTCAAAACACCAAAAATGAGCGTGAAACCAACTACTGCAGGAAGTCCAAGCCAAAAAACAATGAGCGGAGCAAGAAACACATTCACATGAGCGAGAACACCGAACTCATCCATAAGCACAATCCCAACACTACCTAAGATTATAATCGGCATTGCAATGACCAAAAAATCCTTCACACGAAACCATGTTTGTTTTACTACTACCACGGGTTGAGGAAGTCTAAAGTCAGGTATTTCCATTATCAAGCCCGTGCCAGTGCCTGGCATATACATAGACGCCATTTTGCCAATCCCTAAAATCACAAGAATGTTTAGAGCATAGAGTGCAAGCGCCCAGTGAATTCCCAGAAACATCCCCACAACACCAAGAATCACAACAGTTCTTGCTGAACAGGGCACAAGCGTGCTCAGAAAAGCAGCGAGAGTCCTTTCACGCTCAGTCTCCATGATTCTACACCCAACACACGCGGGAACATTACATCCATAGCCAAGAATCAATGGAATGAAGGCCTTGCCATGCAACCCAATACGGTGCATCAAGGAATCCATGAGAAATGCTGCTCTAGCTAAATAACCGCTCTGTTCCAAAATCGCAAGTAAAATGTAGAATGGAAGCACAAATGGTATTACAACGCTTAGAGCACCACCAATTCCACCTGTGACGAAGCCATTCCAGATAATTTTCGTGCCACTATTCTCACCGAAATAGGCAAAGTATGCACCACCAAGCCATCCAAAAAATGCGTCCATTCCTTCTGCGATCAATGACCCAATGTAAAACACAAAAACAAAAATTCCACCAACCACAATCATTAGAACAAGATACCCATAGATTCTGTGGGTAGTAATGTAGTCTATGAGTTCAATTCCCTTGCGTTTTACTCCTTTCCATCTCACAACCTTCCTCACAACTTCAGTGCAAACCGCATATCGCTCTGCAGAAATCACTGTCTCACTGGGTTCATGATGGAGTTCTGCAATCTCATTTGCTAAGATGTCAGCAGCAACAACTATATTTTTATCCAATTTTGCGGCAAGCTTTCGCATTTGAGCATCTTTCTCAAGCAATCTTGTGGCCATAAACCTTGGTGGATAGGGAAGATTGTATCTCTCCAAAAGCAAAGCCAGCTTCTTAATCCGTTTCTCCACTTCATGTCCAAACTTAAATTCCTTCCTCACTTGTTGTGGCTTTTCGGCAATATTTATCGCGGTTTTGATTGTCTCCACAATCCCACTACCCCGAATGGCTACCGCTGGCACTACTGGAACTCCTAGAATGCTAGAGAGCTTTTTAACATCAATCTGCATTCCTTTTTTCTCTGCTACATCCATTTGATTAAGTACAACAACCACATTTGGCGTGAGTTCCAGAACCTGAAGAGTGAAGTAGAGATTTCGCTCGAGAGCTGAGGCATCAATCACATTTATAACAACATCTGGCCTTTGAGTAATTATGTACTCTCTTGTGACCTCTTCTTCCATTGAATATGTGTCAAACGAGTAAATTCCTGGCAAATCAACAATCTCAATTTCCCTTCCAGCATAATGAAGTTTTCCAGAAAAAAGTTCTACAGTTTTTCCTGGCCAGTTTCCAACATGCTGATCCAAACCAGTGAGAGCATTAAAAATTACGCTCTTACCCACATTTGCATTTCCTACTAATGCAAAGGAGAGCATTTCACGCCTCTCTCTTTCTAACAATGATTCCTCGTGCATAATTCTTACTTATGCACACAGAAGTGCCACGGATCTCTACTTCAATCGGACCAGAGAAAGGTGCCTTTCTTTTTACCTTTACCTCTGCTTTCGGTGTGAATCCCAAATCAGAAAGACGTTTTAGAGCACCCCATGCACATCCATAGCCCTTACCATGACCCTTACCTTTACAAATGACATCCGTATCAATCCTCACGATGACACCTGTCTCCCCTTCTTCCAATTCATCTAGGGTTGCAATTTTCTCGGCATTTTTTAGGAATTCCGAAAGGGCAACAAAGACCTTTTCCGAAAGTGCATGCTCTAGTTTGCAGGCCTCATCGTGTATCTCTGGTTCATCTATGCCAAGCATCATGAGAAACTCCTCAGCAATCCTATGTTTATCTAGCACTTGCTTTCCAACATCTCTCCCATAGTCAGTAAGTTGTACATTTCCATAAGGAGAGTATTCAATGTAACCCTTTGTCTTCAGCTTTTTTAGCATCTCTGAAACAGATGCTGGAGAAATTTTGAGTTTTTTAGCAATGGATGTGGTAGTGCATTCTCTACCGTCTTCCTCAGCTCTTCGAATTTCCTCTAGATATTCTTCTTCTCTTTCCGTCTTTTCTATCATCATTTCTGAATAAGGAAGCGCCTATTTAAGAGTTAGGATTACCTAAATCATCGAAGGTTTTGTTGAAGACCCATGCAAAAATCTCGAGTTCAACTGCGATAAAGTTTAAATCCAATCTATGATTTGGGCACTCTGCAAAGGGCTCGTAGCTTAGACAGGATATAGCACTGGCCTTCTAAGCCAGGGGTCTCGGGTTCAAATCCCGACGGGCCCGTTCTATTCTGTTTTAGCCCGTCTTACTCGCAACCTTGGTTTTGTTTCCCAGTTGCTCGTCCCGACGGGCCCGTTCTATTCTGTTTTAGCCCGTCTTACTCGCAACCTTAGTTTTGTTTCCCAGTTGCTCGTCCCGACGGGCCCGTTCTATTCTGTTTTAGCCCGTCTTACTCGCAACCTTGGTTTTGTTTCCCAGTTGCTCGTCCCGACGGGCCCGTTCTATTCTGTTTTGCCCGTCTTACTCGCAACCTTGGTTTTGTTTCCCAGTTGCTCGTCCCGACGGGCCCGTTCTATTCTGTTTTGCCCGTCTTACTCGCAACCTTGGTTTTCTATTCCAGTTGCTCGTCTTAAACTCATTCCAGAAACAAAACAAAAAATCTTAAATCTTCCTTTCTCATAAAAGAAATCATGTTCGAGAGTTGGAAGATATCTTGGCATTATTTCAGGGAGGCCTGGAAATATGTGAAAGCGCACCCAAAAATCTTCAAAATTCCTCTGTTAGCTGCAGGTTTGTGGCTTCTGTTAATCCTTCCACTCGTGCTTGGAACCATCTTAGAAATTCTCTGGGTTATAAGAAACCCTACCGACATCGCCTTCCATATGCTAATTGCCACTGTAATTGTGGACCTCTTTCTCTTATGGCTCTTCTCATATCTCGTAATTTATGTTTACCAGGGAATGATTGTGGCTGCAGTATATGCATCAGAAATCGGAAGAGAAGAGGGACTATTAGACAATCTCAAGGGGAATTGGGGTGCCCTGTTCAAATTTGCATTACTTACTACCTTGTTTACAGGCGCTCTTGCAGTTGCCACTCAAGCATTAGGAAAAGCTTCCATAGGGGTTCAGCTTGCAGGTAAGGTCGCTATTAATATAATTGCCAAGGTCTACCAGTTTCTCACAGTATTCACGGTATGTGCTATCGTAATCGAAGAGATGCCAATGGCAAAGGCACTTAAGAGAAGTGTCTCCCTTGTGCGTAAGAATGTAGTCCCTGCTTTGTTCGGGATAATTATATCAGATGTGATAGGTTATGTGGCTGTTGCTGTCCTTTTCATTGGGATCTTTGGAATAATAGGTCTCGGATTCTTGCTTTCATCGGTAGTAGGTGAGGTCGTATGGCTTGGAATTATCATTGTGCTGATCATTTTTGCACTAACTACTATTGTTGGGATCGCTCTGATTGCAAGTTTAGTAACAAATGTCTACTACTCATTGGTCTACTTAGAAAATCTGAGAGCAGAAGGAAGCCCATTGCTGAAATACTATGGAACCACAAGAGTGCCTATTACGATTGATGAAACTGCAATGCGTCAAGTAATAAGTGCTAGACATTTTGGAATGAATATTGCCGCCATAGAAGGAGGGATGCATAAGGCAATTGACTGGTGGGAAAGAAGAGCATCAAAGTGGGTAAAATAGTAAATATGGTGTATATCACCATAATTTATTCTGCCTTCCTGCATATTTAATCCGCGCATTCGCTCAACTAACAACCCATAATTGAGAATTGCTAAAACATGACTTTCGCTCATTTCTCTGCTTTGGCATGCCCTTATCACCAAGTTTAAATAAGAAACAAGCATCATCCATAGTATGTGGAAAAAATTGGAAAAATTTGCAGATCCTAATCTTTTAAAATGGCTGAATATTATTTGCTTTGCTATTATGCTGGTTGTGAACATACTAGCGGGAAGTACTAAAATTATAGGCGGTAAGACTACTGCACAAATTTAAGATGCAAATCCGACGCTGATAACCCCCGCTGGTTATGTTTTCTCAATCTGGGGGATAATCTACATCTTACTCGCGATCTTTCTGGTTTACCAGGCACTACCAACCCAACTAGCTAAGGAAATCCGAGAAAAGATTGGGTATCTTTTTATAGCCAACACAATGTTGAATGTTTTCTGGCTTATTATCTGGCAATTTGAGTATCTGGTATTATCAGTAGTGATTATGTTCCTAATTCTCGCTACATTAATCATGATTTATATTCGAATAGAAATCGGAAAATCAAATATTCCATTTCGGAAAATGCTGCCATTTCATGTGCCCTTTAGTGTTTATCTGGGCTGGATCACTGTCGCAACGATTGCTAATGTCTCCGCAACACTCGTTTCGGTTGGCTGGAATGGTTTTGGGATTGGCCCAGAATCCTGGGCAATCTTAACATTGGCAGTCGCTCTAGCAATTACAGTAGCCGTTCTGATAACAAGAAAAGACATAGCATATGCGCTCGTAATCATATGGGCACTTGCAGGTATTGGAGTGAAACAGAGCCAGAACCAGACCATATTATCAGTTGTAGTCATAGGCATCCTTATAGTAATTGGAACCTCGCTATTTACAATTTTCACACACTGGAGAAAAACGAAACTAACATAGATTTTCCTTTCTCATTTAACTTGTATGCACATTCTTTTCCTTATAATACTTTTCAATGTATTTCTTATCCACCCTTGTGAGATAGCTTGCTGGCACCATTGAAAGCAATTCCCAGCCAATCTCAAGTGTCTTCTCTATGGGCCTGTCCTCATACCTGCCCTGAGCAACGAACCTCTGCTCAAATGCCTCTGCAAACTCAAGAATCTTTCTATCTCTGTCGGACAATGCCTCTTCACCAACTATCGCTACAAGACCACGCAAATCTCTGCCTTCTGCGTAAAGGGCATAAAGTTGGTTTGAGAGTGCCCTGTGGTCTTCCCTTGTCGAACCCACACCAATTCCCTGGTTCATCAATCTTGAAAGGCTTGGCAGAATATCTATCGGCGGATAAATTCCCTTCCTGTGCAATTCCCTCGACACAAAAATCTGCCCTTCTGTAATATAACCAGTTAAATCTGGAATTGGATGTGTCTTATCATCTCCCGGCATCGTCAAAATTGGAATCTGTGTGATTGAGCCCTTCCTTCCCTTTATTCTTCCTGCTCTCTCATAGATTGTGGCTAAGTCAGTGTACATGTAACCAGGATAACCGCGTCTTCCTGGCACCTCCTCTCTTGCAGCCCCGATTTCACGCAGTGCCTCTGCATAATTTGTCATGTCTGTGAGAATAACAAGCATGTGCATGTCTTTTTCAAACGCCAGATACTCTGCAGTGGTCAATGCAATTCTTGGAGTAATCAACCGTTCAATTGCAGGGTCATCAGCTAGGTTAAGAAAGACCACGCTTCTCCCCAGAGCCCCTGTGCGTTCAAAGTCCTTGATGAAATACTTTGCCTCCTCGTTTGTAATCCCCATTGCAGCAAACACAACACCAAATTCCTCGCCCTCCTTTCGCACCTTTGCCTGTCTCGCAATCTGGAGAGCAATGTCGTTGTGCGGCAATCCTGAGCCAGAAAAAATAGGGAGTTTTTGCCCTCTCACAAGTGTATTGGTGCCATCAATTGTGGAAATTCCTGTCTGGATAAACTCTCTCGGAGCATCCCTCGCATAGGGATTGATTGCACTCCCAGTGATGTCCCAGCGTTCCTTCCGCATTATTGCTGGACCCCCATCAATTGCCTCGCCTGAACCAGAAAAAATTCTTCCAAGGACTTCATCACTAACAGGGATTTTCAGAGTTTCACCAAGGAAAGTTACAGTGCTTCTCCTGTCAAGCCCTGTGGTGCTTTCAAAAACTTGCACCACAACAAGTCCCTTGGATGTATCCAGCACCTGACCTCGTTTAATTTCACCATCAGCAGTTTCTATTTTAACGAGTTCGCCGTAAGCAACTGGATGTGTCTTTTTCACGAATACAAGTGGTCCTGCAATCCCTTCTATCGTGCGATAACCAACCAAACTCATCTTCGCACCTCCTTTGTCAACCCCTCTAGTTCCTTTGTGATTGCAGCTTTTGCATTTTCAATGGCTTTCTCAAACTCTGTTTCAAATCTTGCCCTTGCAAGTTCCTCAACGCTTCTTATCTCCACAATTCTTCGCACATTGACACCTTTCTTTAGCGTCTCTCTGCAGGCGGCATCGACCCAGAGAATTGTTTTCAGAAGCAGGTACTGGTTTTTGAGCGGACAGAAGGAATCCACATCATGGTAGGCATTTTGTTGAAGGAAAATTTCACGGATTAATCTGCCAGTAAACAGCGTAATTTGCTCAGACGGAGGCAGGGAATCGCTACCCACGAGTTGCACAATCTCCTCAAGTTCCGCCTCTTTCTGGAGCACTGCCATTGCTTCATGCCTCAGTTCTACCCAGTCCTCATTGACATTTTTCCTGAACCAGTCATCAAGGTAAGATGTGTAAAGAGAGTAGCTTGTAAGCCAGTTTATTGCTGGGAAATGCCTTCTTGCTGCAAGCTTTGCATCCAATGCCCAGAAAACCTTCACAATTCTCAAAGTATTTTGAGTTACTGGTTCTGAGAAGTCGCCTCCAGGTGGTGAGACCGCACCAATGACTGAAATTGAGCCCTCTTCACCAGCCAGTGTGCGAACTCTCCCTGCTCTTTCATAGAACGCACTCAACCTTGCAGAAAGGTAAGCTGGATAGCCCTCCTCGCCAGGCATTTCCTCAAGCCTTGAAGAGATTTCTCTCATTGCCTCAGCCCATCTCGAGGTTGAGTCAGCCATCAATGCAACTGCATACCCCATGTCCCTGAAGTACTCTGCAATTGTGATTCCAGTGTAAACACTCGCTTCTCTTGCTGCAACTGGCATGTTGCTCGTGTTGGCAATGAGAACTGTTCTTTCCATCAACGGAGCCCCTGTCCTCGGGTCCTTAAGCTCCGGAAATTCTTCCAGAACTTCAGTCATCTCGTTGCCTCGTTCTCCACAGCCCACATAGACCACAACGTCTGCATCACTCCATTTTGCAAGCTGATGCTGGGAAACGGTTTTGCCCGATCCAAATGGGCCCGGAATTGCCGCAGTGCCTCCTTTCGCAACTGGAAACAGGAAATCAAAGATTCTTTGTCCAGTAATAAGTGGAATGTCTGGCATCAGTTTTTCGCTAAAGGGGCGTGGGAACCGCACTGCCCATTTCTGCATCATTTTCAGCTCGACACCAGAATCAAGGGTGCAGACCACATCTTCAACAGTCGCTTCGCACTCTTTAATCTCCTTAACCTTTCCCTGCATCTCTGGCGGGACAAGTATGTAGGTTTTGTTAAACTTTGTTTCCTGCACATAACCGAT
Source organism: Thermoplasmata archaeon (assembly GCA_038874435.1). NCBI lineage: Archaea > Methanobacteriati > Thermoplasmatota > Thermoplasmata > Thermoplasmata archaeon. Next base: position 85,388 of record JAVZCK010000004.1, on the reverse strand, counting down.
TTTGCTACCTGGCTTTACCACATCCCCTGGTTTTACAAGCGGCACAAAATGCCATTTTGCGGTTCTATCCAGCCCTGGTTCCATAATCCCTCTTTTAATGAAGTCACCCATCTTTTTGCTGAGCGCGGGAAGTGGACGTTGAATCCCATCGTAAATCTGCCTCAGCAAGCCAGGTCCAAGCTCAATCATCAGGGGATTCCCTGTGTTCTCAACTGGTTCACCAGGCCTAACTCCTGCAGTATCCTCGTAAACCTGAATGACCACCTTTTCCCCTTCTATCCTAATCACTTCACCCATCAAATGCTCATTACCCACAAAGACCAAATCATACATTTTTGCAGGCAAGCCTATAGCAGTTACCACAGGCCCTGCCACCCTATAAACTTCGCCATTCATTTTTTCTCCTCCTCTTTGTAGAGGTCAACTCCAAGCGTCCGTTTAATCTTATCTCGTAAGTCCCTTTCCGGTTCACTTCCTATTGCAACAACCACGGGCTTTACCGACTGCCAGAGTTTTGTGCGCAGTTCAGCAGGCAATCTTCGCACATCATCGTCATGGAGCACAAGAATCCCTGCTCTTTTCTCCTGCAGCAGGGAAAGAAGCACCTCCTCAATTGTGCTTCGGTCCACCACAATTGTGGAACGCACACCTGCAAGACGAAAACCAGTAATGAATTCAGAAGAACCAACAACCACAATATCCTCGCCATCAGCCATTTCACCACCCCAACATTCCCAGAATCTCATTTCTTGGAAGCTCGTGTGCCTTCCCACGAGCAATTATTCTTATTTGCTCCACCTCTATCCGCTTTCTCAAAAGATAAGAAATCACTGGCAAAATCGAGATTGGGTAAATGACCGCAAAACTTTTCGCAATCTTTGTAAGGTAATGCTCAAGCCGCTTTATCTGGCCAGAGCAATGCTCACATTCACTGATGATTCTGTTAATCTCAGTTCCAAACCACAGCGTAGATGTTTGTGAGAGAAACTCAGTCGCATCCTTAGATTCGCAAAGGCCCTTGAACTTCTGGTATTTTATTGACCACCCACCCGGAATAAAAATGTCACCGGAGGCAATGCTAACTTCCTCGCTGCCCTGCCTGTAAAACATTATTTTCATTGCTGTTGCAAGATTTCGCAAATCAATTTCCTTCTGCACAAACTCAAGAAAAACTCTGTCGGCTCGTGTTTCCTGGTAAGATTTCACAAACTTCTCAAGACGGATGTAGTAATCCCTGTCGATTTTATCCTCAACTCTTGCCAGATTTTTCTCTTCTAAATATTCAGTGATGAGCTTACCAAATTCGGTTTTTGCGAAGTAGTGTGCTATGTCTTCAGCACCCTGTGCTTTCTCCCAGAAGCTCTCTGAATACTTGCCTCCGTTGAGAATGTGCTTCAGCACTTCCTCCTTCGGTGTTTGGCTGTGGAGTCCTCTCAAAAATGTCTTGAAATTCCAGATATCTAGGTTTTCAAGAAAGATTCCCATTCTTGTTTTTGCACCGCCTAATGCATAGCCGTAGATTTCGGTGTAAGCTCTCCCTAGATTGCGGTTGAGTGCATACTCAATCACATCGCTTGTGGAAAATCGAAACTTTATTGAGCCCTCCTCCACATCCTCTCTGTAAACTCCCTCATGCAAGAATCGGAGAATCTCTCTGACATCCATATCCAGCATGCGCTGAATTTCTTGCAGGCTATAAAGTTTCAAACTCTTGACTTTTACACGGGTGCAGAGGTAGGGAAAATTGTCACCACTGGTATTGTTTAGCCCCATGTTCATCTACTCAAACAACATTTTCCAGAGCTCCTCGCCTCTTTCGCTGAAAATTCGTTCAACCAATGTCTCATACCGCAGGTCAAGGACACGCTCACCGCTCTTTTCCTCTACGAGAATACCTCCCACACAGTTTATTGTTTGTTTAAATGGATACACTGCAAACGCTTTGACAATCTCTGCATCCTCAGCATTTGTATACACAAAGCCATCTGGAATCTGCTTCTTCGCAATTCTGAGCATCTTTCCAAGCAACTCTCGCTTCTTTTCCCGTTCCATTGCTCTAAGCTTAGCCAGAGTTTCCTCTTTTACAGCATCAATTATTTGCCTCTTCGTCTGAAGTTCTTTTTTTCTGGCAGCGTTCTCTGCAGAGTGAATTTCCTGTTTTAATTCGAACTCAAGCTTTTCCTTCTCTAGTGCAATCTTCTCTTTCTTTGCTTTCTCAATCTCTGCATTCGTTTTCGTCAGAATGTTCCTTGCCTCTGCCTTCGCATTGGCTAAGATTTCCTCTGCTTTCTTTTTAGCTTCGCTCTCAATTTTCTTCGTTGTTTGGGCAAGCACATCATCGGGCATATGCTAACTCCCTTAGAACATGCCAAGAGCTTTGAAAGCCACAATCAGGGCGAAGATTACCAGTGTTTCTGGAATAACTATTAGAGCCAGTGCTCTTCCGAAAAGTTTCGGATTCTCTGCAATTGCCCCAATTGCAGCAGCCCCTATGTCTTTTTCCGCAATCCCTGCACCCAGAGCGGCAAGTCCTATTGCAATCCCTGCACCTATTGCAGCCAAACCTTCAACTGCCATTTTCACCACCTTTTTTCGTGTAAATTCTTCTGTAGCCAAATGGAGAGTAAGTAAATCCACCCCCTTCATAAAACTTTGTGAAGAACTCCACATAGTGCAACCTGATAGAATGCAAGCCGGCAGAGAGCACACCTAACAAGAGAAGGAGAAAATGAATAACAAAGAAGGCAACAACTGCAAGAGCACCGTAAGGCGTGGAAAACGCAGGTAGAATTAGGGCATTCACAGCCACTGCAATCCCTGCCTTTGCAAGTCCCACAGCAAAAAGACGAATGTAAGAAAGAAGATTGGAGAAAACGCTCAGTGCCTCCATTGCTGAGATAAAACCTTCACCCGCAACCACGAAGACCATACCCACTGCACCAATGGTAATTACGAGCGGAAGTGTGGGAACTGGTAAGGGAATTTTAGCAAAAAGTCGCATGAGGAGAATGAAAACAGCGGTGAGCACCACAATCCAGCCCGCCTTTCCCACTATGTGCTTGTAGTTATTGTGGTTGTATTCTGTGTACATGCCCAGACCAAAGGCGAAAATGAGATGGATGTAACCTGCAATAATTGTGGTGTTAATCAGGAAATTTATGTCTAGGAATTTGTTTAGGAGACCCGAATAACCGAGTTCAATGCCAAAGAGCTGGGCGAGGGAGGCATGGGAATGCTCACCATGGCTTGTAAATGGCAGGCCAAAAATCTCACCGAAAATAAAGCCAAAGATTATTGTGCTTATTCCTGCATAAAGGAGGACATTGCCCACCTGTCTCCCGCCTATGTCAACTATTTTGTGGTTTCTGAGGTAAAGAGCAAGGAGACAGAGCATTATTCCATAGCCAATATCCCCTATGATTAACCCGAAGAAGAGGGGGAAGGTAACCCAGAGCAAGGTTGTGGGGTCTATTTCCTCACTTTTTGGCAGCGAATACATTCTTGTAAGCAGTTCAAAACTCTTTGCTGGCTTTGGATTTGCAAGTTTCGTTGGTTTTTCATCCTCACTTTCCACCACTATAACACTTACATCATGTTTCTCTGAAACTCTCTTGAGTTTGTTAAGTTCAGAAATCGGCACCCAGCCCTGAAGCACAAATGAGATTTCGCCAATGAGCATTCTTTGAGGCAGTTCTTCCTTTGCAACTTTTATTGTGAGAAATTCACCAGTGGCAAGCAGTGTTTCTTTGTATCTTTTCAGGGCATTGCTGATTCTCTGGTTGATTTCCTCACGCTCCTTAGTCAGTTGGGCAATTCTTTCAGAATAGACAGATAGAAGTTCATTGAATGTTGTGAAACTCTTTCCTAATTGGTTTGCGTGTTCAAGCAACTCCTGAAATTTGATTTCTCTGAAATGCACTGCTGTGAGCACTTCCTTTGCTGTTGTTTCGGTCTCTTTCGGATAGATAAGCGCACAGACCTTTTCTTTCGGGTTTACATATATCTTTGCTTTCAGATTCCGCTCCCTGCTCAGCCCTACTATGTCTTCCTCATAGAAGCCCATTGTAACATTTAGATTTTCGTAGGGAAGCAAGTCCCCGAGTTCTAGCCCGAGTTTGGCAATTTTTTCTATTGTCTCTCGTTCTTCAGTGAGACGTTTTATCTCGTTTTCAATTTTCTGCCTTCGTTCTGTGTTTTCAAGCAAGCTTATTCCTGTGCCATGAATCACACTCTCTATCTTTTCCAGATTTTTTTGAAGCTCAGCTTCGGATTTTTTTTCACCTACTTTTTCTGCCTCAAGCTTAACCCGTTCCTGAATTATTCTAAGCTTTAAGAGTAAGTCAGAATGTTTTCCCGCCTCAGATTCTGGCAGCCCTGGTTTCAAAAAATTATCAGAAAGGCTTGGATCACGAATATGCAACACTGTCAATTCATGAAGTTCATCGATGTAACTCTGAGCTTTTTCCTTTGGCCCTGTGAGTACCACTTCCACCATCTTTTCAGGAGCGAGCATCCAGTTCCTCCAGAATTGCAGTTATTACAAAATTCACCGTGTGTTCCATCCTTTCCTTTGCCCTCTGCTGGAGCAGCACGACTTTTTTTTCTGCCTCCGCCTCTATTTTTGAAATTTCAGAGGCAAGCTTTCTAGCTTTCTCTTCTCTTAACCGCTGGATTTCCGCTCTGATTTCTGCTTCTCCTCTTTTCTTTATCTCTTCAGACCTTGCCACTGCAGAAAGAATGTATTTCTTAGATTCATCCCTTGCCTTAACCAAAAAACTCTTTGCCCATGCCTCTTTTTTTCTTATTTCCGCAAGTGCCTTCTCTTTATGTACTGGCTGTAATTTGGCGTCTGTCATCAATTCCAAATACACTTCTTTTATATAGAATTTCGCTTTCAGTCAATGCGATGAAAACCATTACAGTGCAGACATCCGCCAGATTGCACTTCGGCGTAATTGACATGTCTACAAAGAAGAGGTATGGGGCAATCGGTGTGGCAGTTGAAAGGCCAAAATTTAAGGTGCTCGCAAGGTTCGCCCATGCTCTTGAAATCACAGGCAATCTAGAGAGTGCAGAGTATCTGGATTATGTACATTGGGTGGCTGAAATGGTTTGTGGGCAGTTTGGAATTAAGGAAAAAGTGCATCTGGAGGTGCAGGAATGCTATCCACTTCATGTCGGGCTCGGTGGAAGAACTCAGTGTGCACTCACTGTTGCCAACGCAATTCTCTCCCTTTATGAATTGAAAGCTGAAACTCGTGAGATTGCTGCCCTCCTTGGGCTTGGAAAATATACAGGCATAGGTTTGAATGCATTCCAGCAAGGCGGCTTTGTCATAGATACTGGGCAAAAGCATCATTCTATTTGTTTGAAATTTCCTGAAGAATGGGTGTTTGTGGTGGGCATCCCACAGGGAAAGGGGATGAGTGAGGAACATGAGATAAAATTCATGGAGGGCCTCGTGGCGAGCGAACTCACTACATCAGAAATTTGCGAACAAGTTCTGCTCGAAATGGTACCTGCTCTGATGGAAAAGGACATCTGGAGGTTCGGAAAAGCCCTATCCAAAGTGCAGGAACTTACGGGAAGTGTGTTTGCTGAAGTCCAGGGTGGTGTTTTTTCTGGACTTTCGCAGAATGCAGTAAAGCTGATTGAGGATTGTGGTGCTGCTGGCTCTGGGCAAAGCTCCTGGGGACCCACTGTATATGGGCTCTTTCCAAGCCAGCAGGAGGCTGAGAAGGCCCTGGAGAAGCTTAAGAGAAAGGATGGCAAAACCCTCTGGTTTACCACAAGGGCGAGGAACAGGGGTGCGGCAGTGGAATAAAATTTAAAGATATGCTGCCAAAAATTCGTCTCTCAATTCACAGGGAATGTTCTTGGTTTGAAGAGCTTCCTTCAACTTTCTGTCTGTTGTAATTATTCTGGCGCCAGTCTCTTTATGAAGTTTAACCAGATATGCATCATCTTCTTTTACTCCATCCATACCAAGTGGGGAGTGCTCTATCTCATATTGAAGGTATTTGGAACTGTTATACATCAGTACCGCAGCGAAGAATCTTGCAATTTTTCGTTTCTCTTGACATGAACTCGCTGCCTTACAGAAATTCCAGGCCTTTTTCTCAAATTTTGAACCACTGGCTACGGCAATTTTATCACATTTGAGATATAGTTTTTCTAAAAATATGAATGTCTCACGCTGCTTTTTCTCCCCATTCTTGCCATCCAAGTCCGCCCAGAGCCATTCGTCAATTATGAAAATCTCAGACATTGGCTTCACTTTTTCCCGAAAAATTCCTTCAAATCCTCCAGTTCCCCTTCAACGAACGATGCTAAACCTCCTTCTATCTGCCCATTACTATTTATCTTCTGCTCCTCAAACACACTCTCATGCTTTTCCTTTCTCACAAGATAGCATTTTGCGTCGGTTGGCGCAATCTCCTTTCTTCGCACTGCAGCCAAAAGCGAAGTGACAAACACCTCGCTGTGCGTTGTAAGAATTATTTGTTTACCCTCTTCCCTGATTATTGAGCAAAGGGTTCTTACAAGGGAGCGGATAACCGTGGGATGCAGATGCACCTCTGGCTCTTCTATTAGGAGTGTGCCGATTTCAGGTCTGTGGAGTTTAGCGAGGAGATAAACTAGCTGGTTTACACCGAAACCATCATTCACAAGATTTACTGGTGTCTTCGAAGATTTGTCAGTAGAGATGAAGAATGCAGTTGCAGTGCCTGGAGGAGTGTATACTCTGAAATCCTTGTTGAGAATTTTTTCCAAATCTATGCTTATCTTTGGGGCGAGAGTGGGCTCGTTTATGATTAATGTAGCAACTTCATCTTCTGAAACCGGAATGGAACTTACTTTGGTTGGAGTGTATATTGGCTTGAAAAAACCCCTTCTGTGAGGTACGATATCTACTTTTGTTCTGATGTATTCTGGCAATATGCTGAATGTTATTCCTATTGTTTGGCTTCTAGCATCACTTACAGGAATAGGTTTGTCTACGAAAGCTGTCGCAAAGATGCCATTCCAGTTTACGATGTATTTTTCTTTCTCCTGTTCAACCTTGGCTTGGAAATTTCTGTTCAAAAAATAGGGAATCTCAACTTCCCCAGAAATCTTCCCAAGAGGTGTTTCTACTAAAAGCCTTGCTGAAGTTTCTTGAAGAGTGATTCCATATGTTTTTGTTTTAGTGGAAACTTTTATCCCAATTGCGTTCATCCTTCTACTCACACAATCTCCAAACTCTCCCAGGTGCATAAAACCTAAATCCATAAAACTATTTACTTTCCTACCAGGGTCTGTGAGAAAGTTCTTAAAAACTATTAGGGCATACAATAAACTCGATTTCCCACTTGCAGTAGGTCCATATAAAACCGTGAGAGGTGCAAGCTCAATATCAACATCTTCAAGCGAACGAAATCCAGAGATTTTTATTCTTGATAGCATAATTTAACCTCCTGTGTTCAATTGGATTAATGGTTCTCTCGTAGATAAGGTTTCTGGTTTTTCCGATATAAACCTTTTTATCCTCCCTCTCAATGTATGGGCAATGGGAAGAATCAAGAAGGCAAGAGGGATTAAAGCCGCCTCCAGGATGAGCAGGGAGAAACTGCTTGAAAATGCAGAGGTTCTTGCCGAACATCCAGAGAAGCTATTGCCTGTGTGCAGCAACGAGTGCACGCTCTGCATTTTTGCAGGGTTGAAGGAGAAGCTGAAGGCAGTGAGTGCGGTGAGCGATAGCAAGAGCAAACTGAAATGGAAGATGTTGTTCGGAAACAAATTTGTCAAAGCGTATGCTGGCTTCCTTACAATTCGTTTCTCTGACTCTCTGGCAGTCCTTGCGGCTGTAAAACTACCATTTGGCACCTACAGTTTTGCGATGCGTGGCAGTGCCCCTAAGGAACTCCAGCTTGCAGTTCAGCACTTTGATGAGCCAATGTGCAAGGCACTTGCATACCTTAGCTTTGCGAAAAAGGGCTACTTCTTCTTTGTTGCGGACGATGTTTATTGCACGGGCAGAGAGTTAAAGATGCCTGAGCCATTCAAAAAACAGGCTCTGAAAGGACTTGGATACAAACTGGTTGAAAAGGAAGGCATGCTTACATGTGGTCATGAAAACCCAGCCCTCGTAGTGAGATTGGCAAACAATGAGTTTAAGGTGCGGGTCTGCAACAGATGTGCAAGCGGGGACATAAACTTGCTTTCCAGATTAACCGAGAAAATTCTTGGAAGAAACATTGACAGGTTGTTTAGGGTCTCGTTTGAGCCACACTACGAGTGCAATAGCAATTGTAAGGACTGCGTCCTCAAACAGTTTTATAACGAGCAAATTGAGAAGAATTACAAGGTGGGAAAAAGAAGCGATGCTGCAACCCTGCAGGAGTATGGAAAAAGTTTTGAGGCAGGGTTGAGGGGCAGAGAGAAGAAGGTGTATGTGGCGGGAGAGAATTGCTTTGGATCTGATGCAGAAAAATTTGCAGGCGAGATTGCCTCAAATGAGGAGGAAAAGAAAATTGTGTTGAAGGCACTGGAAAAGGTCGAAGGGGCTGTGGTGCTAAAGGAGGTTTCGTTTGGCAAATTTCTTGAGGCAGTGTGGAATGAAGCTGGAAAAGAACTTCTTGCGATGGTCTCAAGTCCTGAGATTGCAGAGCGGCTGTTTGTAGAGGATGCGAAGAATCCCGCAGAGATTTTACGGAAGGCAAGACTGGAGTTTGAGCGGGCGAAGGTTCTGAGCGTTTTGCCAGAGTTCAGGAAACTGCCCCAGCTTGCAAAATTCATCCACGAGATTGCAGTGGAATTTCTGGTTGCAGGGAAAGCGACTGCAATTGCTGCTATCACTGGAAGGAAACTGGAAGATACGAAGATGAAAGTAATTGCCTATGCCTTCCTGGTTAATTTTGGCGTTGAGGATGCTCATGCCTGGCAGTTCACAAAGGAGGAGAAAGAACTTGGAAAGAGTTTGGCAGGGCATGTGGGGGAATTGCTTGCCTCAAAAGGTGAGAAATACAAGGAGAAATTGAATGAAATTTTGAAGTTTTCTGGTTCTGGTGAGGAAGCGGGCTAATGCCCGAGTTCAAATGCTCTGGTAATAATTGTGACGAGAATACCTACAATCAGCATTGCAATTCCGGAGCGAAGCATGTTTTCCTTTGTCATGTATCCAGAGTACATGCCTAGGAAGAAAAGGGTGACAATGCCAAGGAAGAAGGAGAAAACTGCACCGAGGGTTATGCATGCGAACAGAACAAAGGGGATAACTGGTATCACTGCACCAAGAAATGAGAAACCTCCATGGGTAATTGTGTCAATCAGCAGTTTCTTCCAGACCTCTTTACCGAGCTTGGTTTTTGCTAGTGTGCCTTTTTTCTGAAGCATTGCTTTTTCTAGTTTTCTCAATTTCATCTGCTCCACTGTTCGCTCTGCCATGAAACCGCCGAACCCATTTGAGATGCCAAGCCCGACACCGACACTTATGCCCGCGGTGACTATAAGTTGTGATGCGGCCTGAGCTGCACTTAAACCCATTACAGTTGCAAGGCTGCCCACAACGCCATCTATCGTGCCTAATACAGTGTACCTTGCGGGAATTTTTTGGAGTAATTTTTCTACATCCATTCCATGCTAGAATTAGGTTCTTGAATAAAAACCTTTTCAAGTCGGCTGGGTTTGATGTCGCACAAGCACAATCTAAAAGTAAGTAATATATACCTTTAACATATTTCCCTGCCAATAACTGCATACAAATGGAGTTAATGGAATGTGATGAAGCATGGTAAGGTGTGTGGCCGTAATTGATGTTGGACAAACGAAGGTAAGGTCTCTGGTAATAAGTGAATCTGGAGACATTCTTGGAAATGCAATTCATGAATTTCCCACAACTTCTCCAGTTCCAGGTGCAATGGAGCAGAATCCAGAGCATTGGTATGGGTCCGCTGTCCACACGATGCGGCAAGCGGTGGCAATGGCAGGGAAGAATGCTGAGATAATTGCTGTGGCTGTGACGAATGACCCTGGCGTTGTCGTCCCAATGGATGAACTTGGAAGGAATCTCTATCCTGGCATCTGCTGGCTTGATACTAGAACTTCTCAGGGCATAGAACATTTCAGAGAGGTGTTTCCACAGCGTCATGGACTCTACAAAATTTTGTTATTGCGGGACTACTTTGCGGATGCATTTTATCGCACTTTCAAGTTTGGAACCCCACTCACTTATATCATCCACAAGCTCTGCAGAAGGTTTGCAATAGATACTACAAATGCACCAGCGCTTGGCATGGACATAAAGTCAATGAAATGGGATCAAAGTTTGCTCAACCAGTGCGGAATTCCTGTAGAAATGCTGCCTGAGATCTTTCCACCAGGCACAATCGTGGGTGCATTGAACCTGGAAACAGCAAGAGATATGGACCTTCCTGAGAACATCTCGGTGATTCTCGGTGGTGCCAATATGCAGTGTGCTGCAGTCGGAGTTGGAGCCATCAGAGATGCTACATCAAAAATTACGCTGGACATCAATCTCAACATAGATGTGTGTGTCTCAGAACCAATGTTTGATTACTTTGATAAACCCACAAAAATGTACATGCTCCCACATGCAGTCGAGGGTAAGTGGATTTTGGAAGCCTCGCTTCCTGGCACTGGGCTCTCCTTAAGATGGTTCAGAGATAACTGCTGTGCTGATTTGATTCTAGATGCTAAAAGAGCAAACCGTGATCCTTACGATGTAATGAATGTGCTTGCGGAGCGCTCCCAGCCAGGTGCTGAGGGTGTATTGTTTATTCCATTGATGCTTTACGGTAAGGGAGTGTTTTACAATCTAGATTTGAATCTGAAAAGAAACTCAATGATCAGGGCAATTATGGAGGGAACTGCTTACTCTACTAGATTTTTCCTTGAAATGATGCATGGCCTCAATGCATTCGCAACTGAAGTTTATTTAGAGGGAAGTGGGGCTAGATCCAAAGTATGGAGACAGATAATGGCCGATGTTGTGGGAAGACCGGTGTCGCTTACCCATGCTAGCACTGAGGCTGCAGGAATGGGGGCGGCAGTGATTGCTTTCACCTCGTTGGGAATGTACGAGGGCATTAATCGGGCCGCGGACTCAATGATAGAAGAAATAGAGAGGGTGAAGCCAAGAGGAGAATTTGCAGATTTGTATGCACGACACTATCAGAAGTTTCAGGAATTGTTGATGATGGTTGGGAGTGATACAGGCACAATTTAATGAAGCAACATAAAAATCTATATATAATTTTGTTCCTATTCCATAGCAGTGATGGATATGGATGTTGTGTTGCCAGTAACAAGGATTGTGCTTTACAAGCATGGAGTGGGGTATTTTGAACGAAGAGGAAAAATTGCGGGAGAGAAGCAAGTGAAGCTCTTCTTCAAAAAAGAGATGATGAACGATATTCTGAAATCGCTCTCAGTGTTCTGCTTTGGTAAGGGACAGATATCAAGTATTTCTTATGAAACACCAGAGGACATCTCAAAGTTGATTGAGGAAAAAGCGGTGAAAGTGCCAGAGCGAGAGGCGTTGATAGGTCTTTTCAGACAATTGAAGGGTTACAGCGTAGAAATTCAGACCAACACAGAAACTGTAAGAGGTAAGGTGATGGGAACTGAGGAACCGCAGCATGAAGGCGAGAAAATTATGGTGCAGGGCACCATAGATGAAAGAAAATATGTGGTGCTTTACTGCGAGGATGGAAGCGTGCGAAGTGTGGAGGCAAGCAAAATTGGTTCTTACAAGATTCTTGATGCAGAGGCAAGTGACGACCTTGAGTTTTTCTTGGAGGCAGTGACTTCTGAGCGAAAGAAAAACCTCAGAGGTGTGACAATCTTTGTGGATGCAGAGAATCTGGAGCTGGCAGTGAGTTACATTGCTCAGATGCCATCCTGGCGTGTGTCTTACAGAGTGGTTCACGAAAAAGAGAAAGCGTTTATTTTTGGCTGGGGGCATATTGATAATGTGCTTGATGAAGACCTGAAGGATATAAAGGTAAGTTTGGTTGCTGGAAAACCAATTTCATTCATCTATGATATTTATACACCTCCCTATGTGTTCAGACCCATGGTAAAGGAGGAGGCAAGAGGTGTGAAGGGACCAATTGAGCTGGAGACGAAGCAGGAAGAGCTTGCAGAGGCAGATTTTGCAGCAGAAGCCACTTATGAAATGCCACCACCAGCTGCGAGTGCCGAATATGAGGCAATGCCCATGGAAAGCAGAAGAGTGATGGCTCATTCTGGTGGGAAGCGGGCGAGAGCAAGGGAAGCAATGCCCGAGCCAACAGCAGCAGTGATGGGTGCAAGTGCACCTGTGAAAACCCAGACAATTGAACTGGGCGAGTTTTTCAAATATGAAATTTTGCATCCAATTACTGTTAAGAGGAGACAGAGTGCGATGGTGCCCATAATTCAGTCGGAACTGGGGTTGGCAAAGGAGCATGTCTATAACCGCCAGAAAAACCAGAGAAATCCGATGGTAACAATGCGTGGCAAAAACACCACAGGGCTTGTGCTTGAAAGAGGGCCTGTTGTAGTTGTGGACGAGGGGACTTATGTGGGTGAGGCGATTTTACCCTACACAGTGCCAGATGGCGAGATTCAAATTCCATATTCAATTGATATGGGTGTCGTGGTTACAGAAAACATTCGAACGAGCACTGTCTTCAAGGGGTTGTACATCCAGGATGTTTACCTGGTGAGAGAGAATTATGAGGAAATTGTCACAGAATACACTATTGAAAACAAAAACAATGAGGAAATAAATTTGGTAATTGAGCATCCGAAAAATTCGATGTATGAGCTTGTGGACACACCGAAGCCAACAGAAGAAACTGAGAATTACTACAGATGGAAATCCGGTGTTAAGGGTAAGACCCAGACCAAATTTGAGGTGAAGCAGAGACGTGTAATTTCTTATTCTGAAGAGATAAGGCATCTGTCGCTGAATACCCTGGAATGGTATTTGAATGAGAAGAAAATTGGAAAACAGGACTACGAATGGATGAAGCGTATCATTGAATTACAGGCGAGCATAAATGAGAGAAGAAACAGGATTGCAAAAATGGATGAGGAATACAACAGAATCTTTGTTGACCAGGAAAGGATAAGGCAGAACATTCAGGCATTGCACACAGAGGGAAAGGAAGGGGCAATGCGGCTGAAGTATGTGGAGACATTGGGGAAGCAGGAGGAACGCCTCAATGAAATCTTGCAGTTGAAGGAGAAAATTAACAAAGAAATTGAGAAAATTGAGGACGAGATTTATGCACTGCTGAATAAGAAAGGAAATGTGGTAATTGGCCGATAAATTTATTTAGAGTTTTAAGTTATGGCGATGTGGTGATTACCATTCCAGAGATAAAGGATGTGTTTGTTTACGCTCACAAGCACAGAAACGAGATAATCTGGATGAGCCAGAATACGAACCATTTGCCCACTACGGATGCAATTGAGAAAGCTGTGATTGAGGCATTGCGGGAAAAAGAATACAATTTTTATCCTTACACCCATGGAATTTTCGGATTGAGGGAGGCAATTCTTGAAGATTTGGGGCTGCCTTTGCAGGAATTTGAGTGCCTGCTTACAGCTGGAGGCACAGAGTCGCTTTACATCACTACAAGGGCTTTGCTCAAGCATGGTGATGTGGTAATTACGAGTGACCCAAGCTACTTGATAATTCATCGGTTCATAGAGTTGTCAGGTGCTAGATGCACGGATTTCCCAATCTACAGACCGCCATGGAAATACAACATTGATGAGGTGAACGAGGCGATTACAAAGAAGACAGAGATGATTTTGTTGATTGACCCGTTGAATCCGCTGGGCAGTTCTTACACCAGAGATGAAGTGAAAGCCATTTGTGAGATTGCAAAGGACAATAAGCTGTATGTGTTACATGACATCACTTACAGGGACTTTGCAGATAGCCATACACTGGCGACAGAGTTTTTACCTGAGGCGAGCATAGTGGTTTATTCTGTGTCCAAAAACTGTGGGTTAGCGGGAATGCGAACAGGGGCACTTGTGGCTCATAGAGAGTTAATGAACAAACTCAGGCCTTATAACACAAATGACCTCTCAATCAATGTGCTCGGGCAGAGGGCTGCACTGGCTGCGCTGCAAACGAAAAAAGAGTGGTTCCCAAAGGTGAAGGAGGTTTGCAGGCGAAACCAGGCCCATATCAAGGAGGCCTGCGATAAGATTGAGGGTGTGTTCCTGCCTGTTTATCCTTCGCAAGCCAACATGTTTGTGATTGACATCAGCAAGACCGGAATAATTCCAGATGCTGTGCAGAATGAGTTGCTTTACGAACACAAAATCTTTGTCCGCTCAGGCACCTATGTCTCAAAACGCTTTGGCCAGAACTTCATCAGAGTTTCCTTCTCTGTGCCCGAGGAACACGCCATTGCCTTCAAGGAAAAGTTCCCAATGGTGATGGAGAAGTTGGGGAGGAAGTAGAGAAAAATGGAGAAAAATGAAATTGTATTTGTATCTAGAGCCTTTTTGAGATTTCAAAATACAGTTATAGGTTTCCTCTCACAGAAATATATAGTGAAGTGTATAAAATTTCAAGGATTTTTATCAATATTAGAAATTCTTAAAACTTTGAAACAAAATAACCTTTGCATCATATATTTTGCAGGAAGGTCTGCATTGGTTACGATACTTTTATCTAAGTTGAAAAGATGTCGGACAGTCGTCATTGCAGCCGGGTATGATATAGCTAAAGAGCATCAACTTAACACATTCGACTGGATACGTATTAAAATCTATTCTAAACCTGCTTTAATCTTTGCAGATTATGTTATAGTAGTGAGTAAATACTTGGAAAAAGAGATGCTATCATTTGTCACGCCAAAGAAACACTTTTTAAGTTATGGACCAAACTCAGTAGATGTAACCTTTTTCACACCTAATGGCAAAAAAGATGAGAATCTTATAATTTCTGTTGGAGCAATTGAGGAAAAATATTTAAAGAAAAAAGGTTTTCATGTATTTGTTGAATGCGCAAAAAGATTACCAAACTTAAATTTTATTTGGGTTGGTTTCTTAAAAGATCCGTCTTTTCTTAAAAAAATAAATGTTCCCCCAAATCTAAAAATTCTACATGACCTTTCGGATACAGAGCTTCGTGATTTGATGAGGAAAGCAAGTGTCTATTGTCAACTCAGTAAAATAGAGGGATTTGGTATGGCCATAGCTGAGGCGATGGCATGTGAGTGTGTACCAGTAGTGACTAAAGGCGGTGCAATTCCCGAGCTTGTTGGCGATACAGGAATATATGTACACTATTGCGATGTAGAGGGTACTATTAAAGGAATCAAACTTGCACTTTCAAAGCGTGATTTGGGGAAAAAAGCAAGAGAGAGAATAGTTCAAAAATTTTCGAAAGAGGTGCATAAAGATTACTTTTTAAACATTATTGATGGAATTTATAAAAACATAAAAAAATAAGAAATATAATATTTCTCGCTTTTCAGCTTATGCCTGTGTGTGCTAAACACCATTCTGCTACATGGCCTGGAGTGTTAATCAAATAGTATCTTTTGCCAAGTTCCATAATTATTGGATTCAGCACAGAGGCAAAATTGTTCTCGTCGGTACGGAAAAGATTTTTTATTGGAATTCTTGTGATAGATGGGCAGGCTACCTCAAATAGATACCTTAAATACGGTGTCACCGGTAATTCTTTGACGATTTTGAAATATAACTTTAACTTAAATCCTTTTGCAAATGCTTTTTGGTCAAAAATAATATCTAAAGGTCTGAAAATATATTCTTTTATTGTGTCTGCATATAGGTTTTTATTTACTTTATAATGGAGTGGTAACCTTCTGAAGAACTCTACCAAATCTATGTCCCATAGAGGAATAGCGTGCCTATAACCGAAGAACTCATAAGTTCTGTTAGAATTGATGATATATTTTGCTTGCCTTTCTTTCAAGTTCCAATTCTCGTCAATAGAATAGAGAAGAGAACCCTGAGCAGCACACTTAGTTATGTAAGAAAATATTTTCTCCTTAACTGCTGGAGCAATAGGCACATGTCCGTTCAACACATAGTGTTTTACAGTAAGCGTATGAAGACACATTCTCACACTCTTTGGTATCGGTAATTTTCGTATGTGTGAACCTCCTAGGAAATCACCACTGTGTCCGGGCACTATAACGCTATTTTCAGAAATATTCTCTTTTTCATGCAAAAATTTAAAAACAAAAAAGTCCTGAAGGTGAAGGGTTGAGACATAATTAAAACCATATTTATAAAAATCATAAAACCATTGAGTATGCGTATAGTTTTTAGGAATTATCTTATCGTTCTGTTCCACAAAGTGCCATGTATATCCCAATTTTTCCGATACTTTTTGAGCCGTAAGGACTTCTGAGCTATCTCTTTTTCCGTAAGTATAGCAGATAACATTTTTATAACCAAGAATTTTTAGCAAAGCTACGATTAGCCTTGAGTCAAACCCACCACTTAGTGGAACAACAATAGGCGCACCAGCCGCAAAAATAATAAGTCTACTTATTGCATTTGTTAAGATATCTAACAAATTAGATTGTAGTTCTTTCTCGGATAAGGTCGAAAGTTCATCGTTTTTGACGGTGTAATTATGATAAAATCGCCTAAAAAATTTCCTCGAGTTTAATTCTATAATCTCTCCTGCTTGAAGTTGCCTTAAGTTTTTCAGTAAGGTAGCATCTCCTGTTACATAACCACACTTTAAAAACTCATTTGATGATATTGAATCTAATTTTAGATTAAGTAATTGCTGGAGATAAAAAGCATCATCTGAAATGTATACTGTGTTGTTGTGAATGGTGTAGAATAGAGGGAATGTTCGTGTGATGTCTGAAGCTAGATAAATTTTTTCCTCTTTTTTTGTCACTATCACAAAGATCCCATGAAAGGATTTCAATGCTGTAACAATTTTCGAAAAGGTATCTATACTATCGATTAGACGGGCAAAATCATGATTTCGACAAAGTTTATTTTCTTTTATGACATATCCCTTTACATATGTATTATTATATTTATACCAGGGAAATCCATACTGATAGTTCAATATTATCTGCATTTCCATTAGTTACCACCTTCAATACAGACCATTGGAGATACGCCAAGTTCTTATTATTTTTCACAACCAAAGGGGTTATTTATATGCTTTGATATCGGTGCAGGACAAAAATTCGATACCAGCTGGTGAAGGAGGAGAAAAAGCCAGATAATCTATTTTGTCCTACAGTCAAGCCAACCATAATCTTTAACTATTGTGTTGGTTTTTCCATCATTATGAAAGGAGTTGTGTTATCTGGTGGTGCCGGAACGAGGTTGAGACCATTGACACACACGGGTCCAAAACAGCTTATTCCCATAGCGAACAAGCCGAACATCGTTTACTGCATTGAAGACTTGAGAAACGCAGGTATAACTGACATTGCTGTGATTCTTGGCAACAATATGCCAGAAAAGGTAAAGGAGTTGCTTGGAGATGGGTCAAATTACGGTGTAAAAATCACCTACATTTATCAGGGAGAGCCAAAGGGCATTGCCCACGCCGTTGGTTTAACAGAGGAGTTTGTGGGGGATGAACCATTTGTGGTCTATCTCGGAGATAATCTTCTCATTGGTGGTATTGGCGGCTTGGTTCAGGCATTTGAAAAGACAGGTGCGGAATCAGTAATCGGGTTGTGTGAAGTTCCAAATCCACAAAAATTCGGGATTGCAGTGCTCAATGAACGCAAAGAGATTGTTCGTGTGATTGAAAAACCCAAGGAGCCACCAACAAATTTAGCTATCATAGGTATCTATCTTTTCCGCAAATCAGTATTTGAAATGATAAAGAAACTCAAGCCATCCTGGCGAAACGAACTTGAAATCACAGATGCAATCCAGATGTTAATAGATGCTAAACTCCCAGTTCATGCATACATAGTCACGGGTTGGTGGAAGGACACAGGAACGCCAGAAGACATTCTTGAAGCAAATCGTGTAGTGCTTGAATATCTTGAGCCAAAAGTGGAAGGCACTGTGGAGGAAGGTGCAGAAGTCACAGGAAAAGTTACCATAGGGAAAAATTCAATTGTAAAGAAGGGTGCACGGGTCCGTGGTCCCGCAATAATTGGAGACAACACGATTATAGAAGGAGATGCTTACATTGGGCCATACACTGCAATCGGGAATAACTGTAAGATTACTGGTGTGGAAATAGAGTTTTCTATAATCCTAGCAAACACTGAGATAAATTATGAGGGCCGAATTGTTGATTCCCTAATTGGTGCCAACACAAAGATTTTCAAGGGCGAGAAAAAGCCAAAGGGACAAAGGTTAATATTGGGCGAGAACTCAAGCATATGGGTGTGATATGCAAATCCTAATTACAGGTGCTGCAGGGCTTTTAGGTTATGCCACATACCTTAAACTTTCCAATACTTACAATGTGATTCCAGCATGTCACTCATCAAAAATACCCGATAGAAGTTGTGTGGAAATAGATGTTGCTAGAAAAGAAAATTTTGAGAGAATAAATAGAGTGGATGTTGTTGTTCACACTGCAGCTTTAACAAATGTTGACAGATGCGAAAAAGAACCAGAACTGGCTTATCAGATTAATGTTGTCGGCACAAAAAATGCAGTTGATTTTGCAAGAAAATGGAATGCCTACATTGTTTACATCTCAACCGATTATGTGTTTGATGGAGAAAAGGGCAACTATAGAGAAGAAGAACCAGTTAACCCGATAAGCGTTTATGGGCAGACCAAATTGGAGGGTGAAAAGTTTGTCCTGGATTACGGAAATGGCTGTGTCCTTCGCTGTTGTGGAAACTTTGGCTGGAAAAAAACCTGGCAAAAACATAATTTCGTCTCTTGGGTGCATGAGTCATTGAGAAATGAGAAGGAGATAACCATTGCTTCTGACCTGATTTACTCACCTGTGCTTGTTGATTTTTGTGCCGAAGTGATAGAAAAATTGATTGAAAGGCAGGTAAGAGGGATTTTCCATTGTGGAAGCAGGAATGCAATCTCAAGGTTGGAGTTTGTGTATGAAATTTGTGATGCTTTTAGGTTGGATAAAGCTCTTGTCAAAGATGTTCACTCAAGTGAGCTAAACTTCACAGCTAAAAGACCTGTCAATTCCTCTTTGAATACAGAAAAACTTGAAAAAATTTTGAGGGTTCCAACCACCAGAGAAATGCTGGTAAGAATGCGTGAGACCAATGCAGGGACTTAAGGAAAAGACAGCAAAGAACATTCTGTGGGTGAGTTTGCTCAGAGTTGTAAGCTATGGCATCTCCCTGATAACCTCTTTGGTTCTGGCAAGGTTGTTGTTTCCAGATGAGTATGGAATAGTGAGCATGGCAATGGTTTTTATTGGATTCGGTGAGATTCTTGGTGATTTTGGTTTAAGTGCTGCAATTATTCAAAAGCAAAAGGAAAACATTGAAAAAGAACTTTACACTGGCGCAACCCTTCGTCTGATTTTTGCAACTGGGCTTTATCTAACAGTATTTTCCATAGCACCTTTTGTTGCAGATTTCATGGCTGAACCAAGATTGACAAATGTGATCAGAATTGCAAGCTTGCAGTTTTTCCTCACATCTGCTGGATTTGTGGTCACTGTACGCTTGACTAGAGAATTGAAATTTAACAAAATTGTGCTTGCCAATCTCTCTGGAGGACTGAGTAAGGGAATTCTAGTTATTGCTCTTGCCTTCCTCGGTTTTTCCTACTGGAGCGTGGTTTTTGGCAATCTTGCTGGTGGCTTGATCACAGTGGTTGTGCTGTATTCTTTTGTTTCCTGGAAAGTAAAATTCGTGTTTGATGTCAAAGTGGCAAAGGAACTGCTGAACTTTGGGAAGTATGTGCTGGCTGTTGGGATAATGTATTGGGCAACCCTTTCTATTGGGAAATTTGTCGTGGGGAATTCATTTGGAACAGAATCACTTGGAGCATATGAGGTTGCATGGACATGGGGTTTTGTAATTCCATCCGTAATCGGTGGTGTGTTGAATGCTGTTCTGTTTCCCACCTACTGTAAAGTGGTAGGAAATAAAGACCGTTTGAGAAAAGGTTATCTAACTACTCTCAAGTATATTTCGCTCTTTGCGTTCCCTGTTTGCATCGGTTTAATGTTTCTCGCTCCTGATTTCGTGAGAGTTGTACTTGCAGGAAATACTTCCAAATGGGACGGAGCAATACCAGTTCTTACCATAATCTCAGGATTTGCAATTCTTCCAATTCTTTGGGTACCTGCAGGAGCTATTATTGTTTCCACTGGTAATGTAAGAATAAACTTCCTCCAAACCTTAGTTGGCCTTCTGATCGTGGCGATATTTGTATGTCCCCTTTGCATACTTTTCGGTACAGTTGGTGTAGCTCTGACTTACCTGATATTTGGTTTTCCTATGTTTATATGGGTAATCTCTTTTGTAAATAAAATTATCAGCATTCACATAAGAGAGGTTTTGCAAACATCAATTCCTTCTTTTCTAGCATCAATAATAGGAGTTTGTCCAATTTTACTTATTACATTCTTTTCTCGTGAAATCTCTTTCACGATTTTCATCCTAAAAATTGCCTCCTTTACAGTGTGTTATGCAACTTCTATATACCTACTAACCAGAGGAAAAATTATCGAGGAAGTAAAAGATGTTCTAGCATTATTGAAAAAGAAGAAATAGCACCACACTCTTTAAATATGAACCATATTTTACCAGTTTTGATGGCATCAGTCCTTACAATCATTCTCAACTGGAACTGTGCGAAAGATACGATGGAAGCGATAGATTCTGTAATGGCTTCCGAGACAGAGCCACATGGCGTGGATATATTTCTTGTGGATAATGGTTCAAAGGACAACTCAGTTGAGATTTTGCGAAAGTACTTCACACAGAAAAATTACGATGTAGTTGAGATGAAAGATGTAGGAGATGTGAAACTGGAGAGGAAAGGCACAAAAAAAATTCTTTTCTATCTCTCACCAAAAAATCTCGGTTTCACTGGCGGCAACAATCTTGGGTTTGAGTTTGCACTGAAGCATGGGTATGAGTTTGTGTTCTTGTTGAATGCGGATGCTGTTGTAAATAAAGACACAATAAAAGTTCTGGTTGAGAGTTTTACAGACGAAAAGATTGCATGCGTGGGGCCAAAAGTGTATGCTTATGACTATCATGGAAGGAAGGACTATATTTCATTTGCTGGTGCAAAGATAGATCTGTGGACTTGCAAAGTTAAAAAAAGAACAGGTTTTGATACGGGACAGTATGATGAAATATTTGAAACCAGTTATGTTGAAGGATGTGCAATGATGATTCGTACTTCTGTCCTGGCCCATATTGGACTCTTTGATGAAAAATTTTTTGCATACTGGGAGGAGAGTGATTGGTGTATCAGGGCAAAAAAGCAGGGGTACAATCTATTGTATGTGCCTGCTAGTTGTATATGGCATAAAGGAGTGACAAAGTCATTGATGGAGATGAAACCTCATATTCTCTTCTTTAATAATCGAAACTCGGTATTTTTTGCAAAAAAACATTGTAGATTCTGGCTTACATACATCATTTACTGGTTTTTTTACACTCCATTTCGATTTTTTTTAAAGTTAATAATACGGACAAAAAACTTAAGATACACACTGAAAATGTTAACGACATACTGGCATGGTATTTTGAGTGGCTTGCTCTCATTATGAATAGTACATCCGAAACTGAGAGTTCATAAATGTCACATAAGAACTACCATTCAATTCTTTTAGGAAGATTGATTTTGCGGAGGTCCATTTGAAACCATACGAAACATACTGCCCCTCATAAGGCAAGAATTCCACAGTATAATTAATATCATATTTTTTTCTTACATCTAGTGTAGAAACAGAAGGAGTAAAGTAAAGTGTCATAATCACTACCTGTCCAGATAACCCTGCCTGAATATTTGGAAAGTCTGAGCTCTTACCAATATAAAGGGTTTTTGGGTTGTGATAGTCGTAAGAATCTACAGGTTGAATTGAGAGACTCTCTACAAAAAGAGGGGATTCTGTGAGGGTCTCAGCATACAATGTTTTTCCGGTTATCGCAGAAAATTGTGTATTCCCCCCATATGTAGGAAAAAGAACACGCTTTGACTCGCAAATAAATTTAGAGTAGTACGCGATTTCTACTATGGACAAAGGTGCATAATGTGGTGTCATTCGCATACTTTTTCCTTCAGCATCACCTGCTAGATCAAAATTAGGGCTGTAAATTCCGTACGCTACAGAAAACACAAGAAGGCAAGAAAGAGCAAGAACTGTAGCCTTTTCTTTTATGATGCTCTTTCGCATTTCTTTCGTAGTTTTCCACAAACGATAGAGAAATATATGTAGAAAAGTAATAACTATAAAAATTCCACACATTGCAGCGTAATAACTTCTATAATCATCATTAAAGATAGAATAGTAGAAGTAAAAAGTCATTGAAATTAACAATACACTAATGGCGATAACGAACATACTTATCTTCTTTTTATTTCTCAGAATAAAATCTATTCCAATCAGTGATAATAATGTCAAGACAATAGTTGTTACATATGGAAAATACCCAGCTTCGTAAATAAAAAGAAGTATTGTGGATACAGCCACCATAAAAAAGATTTTGAGTCTCTTATTATATCCTCTTTTTAAGAGAGCATAGATGCCTAGTGCTGAAAGAGGGACAAAAAACCCGATTTTTGAAAAGTAGACCAGGAATACTACAACAAAGGGATTTTGCGCAAGTGGCCCGAGAATTCTACCACTAATGACACTGCTTTGTTCAGAAGCATAAAATTCTCTAAATTTTACTGGTGCCAATCCTAAATAGACAAGAGCAAGTATAACAAAAATTACACTTGTAAAAAACACCCATCCGTATTTGATTACAATCTTCGGAAAGGTTGGATGAAGATTTCTTATTAATAAATCAGAGAGCTTATAAAACAGAGGTGTGAGTAAAAATGGAAAAAATAGGAAGAATGCAAAAAATAGTCCCATAAGGTGAGAGGCAATTCCTCCTATAAAAAACACAATTGCTAGTAAAAATATTTTCAATTTTTTTCTCTTTGAACTATGTTTAAACAAGAAGTAAAAAAAACAAAGAAAATAACACATAAAGAACATCACAGCAAGCAACCTAGAGCCTACTGTAAAAAAATTGGTTTCCAGGACAAAAGTGGGACAAACAATAATAAACAAGGGAGGGAGAACCCATAACAATTTGTTTCTGGACAGATATGAACTTAACAGGTACCCAGAGATGAGAAAAACTAGAATAATAAAAGAGTCGAGAATTGTGCATGCGGCAAATAAATTAGGAACATTCGTAACGGCATAGGTTGTTGCAACAAGTATCATAGGACCCGAAGTATCTGATGCGGGATACAAACCAAAAAAGGATAAAAATGGATGAAGAAGCCATGGAACTCGCGAAGTATCTATTATTGGTGCGCTCATAAACACATATGCGTACGTATCTGTGTTTCCAGGTGGATAATCTACAAAAGGATAACGCACTAAAACAGCGATAAAGAAGACCGTAATCAGTGATAAAGTAACAAATATTCTTGCGTCTTTCTTCATTGTCAGGAGAAGATACTTCCTTCTATATATCAGTTGCGAGTAGTTCAAGGGATACTCCTTCAACTTAAGAAAATTTTTGCAGGGCTAAGCGTCCCCTCTAACCTCTGTCAAAATCCTAATCTCTTTTCAGCAATCTGAGAATAGCATCCACGGCTCGTTTTCCTACAATAGCCGCATCGTATTCTTTTTCAACGAGAGTACGACCAGATTTACCAATTTTTACACAGTCAATCCTTTCGTGAATGATGGTTTCTATGACCTCTTCAAAGGACTCTACATGACATACAAATGCATTTGAGCCATGAATGAGAGAAAATCCTCTTGTTCCTTCTGGCGTTGTGATTACTGGCAACCCATAAGCAAGATACTCTAACATCTTTATATTCATGCCAGTGCCAAAAGCTGTTGGGTTTAGGGCAAAATCAGCAGCAGCAAGGCAAAGTTTTTTTGTTTCCTCATCAATGTAACCCATCAATCTAAGATTTTTTCTCGGAGTAAATAATTTTGAGATTTTACCTGCAATTAAAAAATATAAATTTTCAAATTTCTCTGCAAGCCTGGTGATTGTAGGAACAGCAAGTACCCTATCCCGTACACTTCCTCCTCCAATAAAGACAGCGACTTTTTTTCCAACCAAGTCAAGTTCTGCTTTTGCAATTTGTTTCTCCTCTTCAGTAAATGGTTTGATTTTTTTTGTGTCAATACTAGCTGGAACATAGATGAATTTATTTTTTTCTATTTTATAGTATTCGGACATTCCGATCATATCTTCTTTAGAAATAGAAAAGATTAGATTACATTTTTTTGCAAATTGACCTTCAAAATAGTTATAAAACAGTTTATTAAAGTAGTAGGTAGGTTTGGTGTGACTTCTGAAGTATTCTGCCTCAAAATTATGTGCCCTCAAAACTTTTGGATAATCGTGAAGAGAATCAACTAAAGTATTCCCCATTGGAGATTCAAATAATATTGCGATTTCACCAACCCTTTTAGCATAGTCGGCAACAATAGTTTTTACTTTTTTTCTTGTGTTAGGACTCAAAAACATATTAATTTCGTTCACAATAGGCACAGAGGGAATAATTGTGAAAGGCCTTAAAATCCCTGAAATTCCTTTCTGGACTAGATAACCTTTTGAAGAGATAGGCACATTTAACACCTCAAATGGGAGGCTTTTGGGATTCACTTCAGGAAACCTGGAACAATTAATGTAAGTTACATCGGCAAACCTAGAGAGTGCTGTAAGATGTAAAATTATTCCGATGGTCCCACCGTACTGTAAATTTGTGAGAGGTGTGTTTCCGATAGAGATTATCTTCATTAGTCAACTGTAAGTGCAACTCTCTAATCAATATTTCTAAGAAAACACCAAGGATGTAATTGTGCACTAAGTTGTTTATCCCTTGCAGGACAGATACCTTTCTCCAAAGCGCAAACCAAATTAGTGCACATCCTGTTTGAGGAGGATAAAGCAGTTTCACAAATGTGTGGTGTAAGCCCATTCTGAAGGTATAGAATGAATAAACTACTGGATGCTCTGAAAAATTGCTGGCACTTATGATTTTTCTGCAGCCCGGTTCTCATAATCAATAAATACCTTTAAGTGTATGCCTCACCCATGATTTCAGGTGTAAAAACAAAGTCCTTGCGTGTCATTCCAGATGAGAGAGGTCGCCTGATGGAGATTCTGCGTGCTGATGATGAAATTTTTCTCAAGTTCGGGCAGGTCTACATGACCACAACATTGCCTGGTGTTGTAAAGGCCTGGCACTATCACAAGCTCCAGACGGACTATGTTTGCTGTCTCAAGGGGATGATAAAGTTAGCTCTCTATGACTCAAGACCAAATTCTCCCACAAAAGGTGAAATCAACGAATTTTTCATCGGAGAATACAATCCATTGCTTGTTGCTATTCCAAATGAAGTTTACCATGGTTGGAAATGTGTGAGTGAGTCTGAAGCGATAGTTATTAACATTCCAACAGAACCATACAATCGCAAGCAACCAGATGAATACCGCTTACCACCCGACACAAAGGAAATTCCATATGACTGGATTCTTACACCCGGGAAGAAACATGGGTAGGCAGAACTACAACCAATTGAGAACTGCCTAATTTGTTCTATCTTCAACTTTCTGCAGTAAGCCTAGAATAAAGCTGAAAGAGTTTCCCTTTTACATCACTCCAACTCATCCCTTTCCTCCTTATAACTTCCTGAGCTTTCTTTATTTTTTCAATCGTTTTTACTTTCTCACTATATGCAAGACGAATTGCATTAGCTAAACTCTCAGCATCTTCCGGTAGATAATAATAAAAGCACTCATCAGAAAATACCTCTCTAACTCCCGGCATGTCTGAAGAAACAACTACATAACCCAAAAATGTATATTCTAGCGCTTTATTCCCCAATGCAATCCAGGCAAGTCTTATGTTTCTACACGGATGGACAGCAATGAACCAGTCGGATGTTATCAACTTTCTCCTCAACTCATTCTGTGGTACAAATCCGTACAAAAATACTCTGTTTGTCAGATTTAATTTCACAATCTTTTCCTTTATCCGAGGTAACAGAATGCCATCTCCAAAAATATGAAACTTAAAGTCTGGAAGTTTTACCATTGCATCCAGTACAGTATCTATATCTTGATACTCTGTGAGATTTCCAGCAAAAACAATGTCTTTTGCATCACTGCATTTCGGCGGATAGAAATCTATATCTGGAACATTTGGAATTACTGTTAACTTTTCTTTTTTTGTTCTTCTCTCAACAAGTAATTTCGCAATGTATTCCGAAACTGTAATTACAGCATCTGCAACTGAGGTGCTTATTCTCTCCGCAAGGCATACAAGCTTGTAAACAAAACCCTCTCTTGCATTAAACTTGGATAGATAAATGTCAGGCATTGACTCATGCAAATCCAAAACAAGCTTTGCACCGAAGAGTTTTGGGAAAATTCCAGCAAACACAATGAAATCAGGTAGAGAATGTGTGTGCACAACATGGTATCTCTTTCGGAAATGGAAAACAGATACTGCAAATGTAGCAAGCAAAAAAAACATTAAGTATTGGTAGACATACCGTAACTTCCCGCTTTCTCGTGCAGTTTGCATTGGTAATCTGAACACGCGAACTCCGTTTATTATCTCTTCCCTTTTTTCCCCACTTTGCCTTATGCAGATTATATCTACGCTATAACCATTTCCTGCAAGCGCCTCTGCCTCTTTTCGCACTCTTGGATCTTTTGGGTAATAAGTATAAGCAACCATGCAGATGTTCATTTTCCAACACCCAGGCAAATCTGTGTAAAACCTTCCATTTCTGGCAGAAAATTTCTTGTGTCAACAATAATTTTGTGTCTGAGATGTTGTGTGAGAATCTCTGGTGATAACTCTTTATACTCATTGTGGGCTGTAACAAGGACAAGGCAGTCAGCATCTTGAATGCACTTAATCAAATCCTTCTCAACAAACTTTGTATTTACATGCGGGTCGTGAACTCGCACTTCCTTCACTTTCTTTTCCAGCAACTTTCTAACTTCCTCGGCAGGAGTATTTCTTGTATCGTCCGTGTTTTCCTTGTATGCATATCCCAAAATTGTCACAATTGCATCCTTCATCTGGATTTTGTTCTTTTTCAATGCTTTCTTTACAAGTTCCACCACATGTTCTGGCATCTTCTCGTTAACTTTTCTCGCTGTAAGCAACAATTTTGGCTTAAATTTTCCTTTTAGGGCATAAATAAACAGATATGGGTCCTTCGGAATGCAATGTCCACCAACACCAGGACCAGGAAACACCAAATCTCTTAATGGTGCTTTGTTCACAAATTTTCTCACTTGTGAATAATCTATCCCAATTGCTTCACATGCCATTGCAATTTCATTTGCAAATGCAATCTTGAGGTCACGCTCAGCGT
Source organism: Thermoplasmata archaeon (assembly GCA_038874435.1). NCBI lineage: Archaea > Methanobacteriati > Thermoplasmatota > Thermoplasmata > Thermoplasmata archaeon. The sequence goes on along the minus strand of JAVZCK010000004.1, from coordinate 57,868 downwards.
TTTCCACAGTTTTGACCACTTCCGCAGTAAGCCAATCAGTAGGATCCAAATCACCTTTGACAATCTTTCTGTAATATTGGATAGCTCTCTCTATTCCCTCTTTTGTGTTACCACCCACAACACGATGCATTGTTTCTATGTGAAGTAGGGTTACACCTGGTGCAATTCTCTCAGGGCAGTGTACTAATTGTAAATCTTTCCCCACTTTCAAGCCTGATGCTTCCTCTAGAATTGGTTTAACCATTTTCTCCATAGTGTAGGGCGCAACTGTGCTCTCCACCACAACCAATATCCCTGGTTTTATATTTTTTCCAACATTTAAAACTGCGTTTTTTAGTGCATCATAAATGGGCTCCTTTGTTATCTCATCAATGGGTGTCTGCGTGCAGATAAATATTGCGTCTACCTCTCTGCAAACAGAAAAATCATCTGTAGCTTTTAACCTCCCAGATTTTATGACCCGCTCAAACAGCTCAATTAAACCTGGCTCATCTTCTCCAAACGGTAAAATCCCTTTATTAATTGTGTTGACCTTTTCTTCGTTGACATCAATTCCAAACACATATTCCCCATTGTCTGCAAATTTGCAGGCAAGAGGCAAACCCACATAACCAAGACCAACAACAGCAATTGACATGGATGATATGAGAATAAATGCAGATAATAAAGTTATCTATGTATGCTAAAAGCAATCTGTCCGCAAAACTTATCATCTCCTTTATATTGTCTCTCATTCATGCTGTTGGATACAGAGACGACCAGTAAGTAAAGGAAGTGGTAAGGTCATGTATTCCCTGTATTATGTGTTTTGTCCAATTTTGTCCTTTCTTTTTACACTTGGATTGATGCCTTTTTTAATTCGAAAACTAAGGGTTAAGGGTTACAAAGGAAGAGATATGTACAAGCCCAACAAACCTGAAATTGCGGATTTTGGTGGCATGGGGATTTTTGCAGGCACAATTATCACAATCTCAGTCCTAGCTACCTTTGACACAATTTTTGATGTTTACCTCCTGATCCCCCTCTTTGTAATCACTGCCTTTTTTGGCTTCGGCTTGTTTGATGATTTACTTGGAGTCAGTGGCAAAAAATTTTCTGGAATAAGAAAAGCAATAATGGTCCTCTTTCCATTTCCGCTTGCCCTTCCTGTAATTTTGCTCTCTCCACCCGAAGTTTATCTCCCATTTGACATTTCCTTTTCACTTGGATTGCTCTTAATCATCGTGGCACCACTTTATGTAGTTGTAGTTGCCAACCTTGTAAATATCTTCTCCAACTTTAACGGCCAGAGTGCAGGCAATGTTTTTCTATGTTTCCTCTTCATAATTGCAAAGTGTCTGCTTGTGCAAAAATTCGAAACATTACCACTAACTTTGATTCTCACAGGTTCAGTACTCGGTTTTCTTGTCTTCAACTGGTATCCTGCAAGAGTGTTTCCAGGTAACTGTGGCGATTACATGATGGGTGCTGCCGTGGGGGTTCTCATTGTTGTAAACGGTTTTTACAGCTTTGGCTTTGTGATGCTCATACCAATGACACTGCATTTTCTCCTTTCAGTTTATTGGCTTAACTTCAAGAAAGATAAATACCCTCACCAGAAATTCGGAGAGGTAAGAAAAGATGGAACGCTGAAAGTACCTCACCCATACTATCTGTCCTGGCTCTTCCCATACTTCTTCAGATTGAAGGAAGAACAGGTGACACTCATCACAATGGTGCTTACTGCCTCTTTTGGAATTCTCGCTCTGGCCTTCTTTTAAATTATCCCCATCTCCTGCAGCTTTTCAGGCAAATAAGTGTCTGTGACATAGTTCAGTCCGTACTTTGCCAGTGACTGCTGTTCCGCCTTCTTGTTAATTTTAAGCATAAGTTCAATCTCGTTTTTCCAGAATTCATCGTTAAATCTTGGGTCCGTGAGTTCAGCATGCAATGCAGCAATGTCCTTATCTGTGAGTTTGTCAGAAGGCAAATCGTAGTTAACAATGTCTGAAGCAGTAACACCGAGAAACTGAGCGGAAGGAGTTGCCAGGTACTCGCTGATATGGGCTGTCTTAATTGCACCATATGCAACACTTGCGTAAATTCTGAAAGACCAAGGGTCTCCATCTGTGAACACCACCACTGGCAGCCCAAGTTCTTCATTCAGCCGCTTTATGAACCTCCGCGTGCTTCTTGCTGGCTGTCCCTTCAGATGAACAAGAATCGCATCATAGTCCTCATCAAAACCATTCTCAGCCAATCTATCAAACATACCACCGCACTCTATTGCAATCACAAATTTCGCATCCGCTTCCACAAAACTGATTTTTTCCTTTTCCACATTGTAAGGCAAAGCATAGCCACCATCACCCACATCATCCCTGCAATTAATTCGTTTCTTCTCACCCTTTCGGTTAACCTCTTCTATTGTCAAATTCCCTATCACAGAAGCTCCATTCTCCTCCGGCCTCAAATGAAAGTCCTCTCGCATTGCAGAAGCTACAATTTCAAGGTCCTCCACAAGCTTGTTAGATTCTTCCTCGCTTCCAAACTTTGCAATCTCCCACTGCTCAGAAATGTAATAAAGCTCTCTCAAGGTAGAGGACTTACCAGTCCTCAACATCTCTTCAATAAACTCAATCATATGCATCGTTCGCAACAGCATCAAAGCTCCGTCAAGTTTCTTTGCACTTCTCGTGCCAAGCATCTCCCCAAGCTTCCAGACATTTGTTTTGGTTGAGAACGAAATGTTTTGCTTGCTCCTCACAGACACCTTCATCGCTGGAATCTCACCATTTGCAATCTGGTTGTAAATTTCTTCTACGATTTTTAGCATCTTTTCCTTTTTTTCCGCCTCCATTTAACTCACCCTTACCACAACCTTTTCCTTCTCCTCAACAAATTCAATTTTTTTCTGTAAAAATTTATCAATCACCCAGGCAACAGTTCTTGCATGCAAGCTCACATACTTCGTTGTGAATTCAGACCTGCCCTCTGCAACCGCTAAAAACGGTAAAATCTGGTCTGCCATTTTTGAGTCCACTGTGCACTCATTTGCCAAATTTCGCTTCAACTCATCTGCACACTCCTCGCCAATCTGCTCTGCTGGCACACCCTTTTCTCCCACACCCGAACTTCCAAGCACGGTGTTCTCATACTGCCCCCACAGAGTGATGCTCACACCAGGACATCTCGCGCGCACCCATTCTATTTCTACCGCCATCTCTTCGCCGAGAAACACTTTAAGAGCAGCATGCTTCATTCTTGAAGGCACATGTTCTGGTAGATGGGCACAAACAATCTTCCCCACCAACTCAAGTTCCCCTTCAGGTTTCGTACAGACCCATGAATGAAGCTGTGATTTTCGCAGATTGAGATTAACAATTCCACCTCCTGCAGGATAAAACCCATGCTGTTCCACATGAATCTCTGCTTCCACACCTAATTTTTTAATCAGAGACAAAAGCACCTTTGCTACATAATCCATTGTCGGAGCCCTTGTAACATCTGTTCCACCGATTATTGTCAGCTCAAGCTCTTCATTACCAACTACAAAAGGTAGAAGCACTGACTGAAGAAGAAGTGCAATACTTCCTGCTGTTCCTATGTCAATTTTCTTTTTTCCACCCCTTGGTTTCCCAGGCAGAATCTCCAACTCTGTTGCTCCCACTCTAAGCCCATTAATTTTCGTATCGCTTAACTCAGTGAGTAATTTCAGTGCTGAAAGGTGCTGAGGTCTTAAACCCGCTCTTTCTCGCTTTGCCCTTATGTTTTTTATTCTTACTGGCTGTTGGGTAATTAATGCAAGGGCTGCCGAAGTCCTTACAATCTGGCCTCCGCCCTCACCATAGCTTCCATCTATCTCAATCATCTATTTACACCATTATTGCATGCCTAGCTCTCATCGTGTCCTCATTCTCATTCTTCTTTTCCATGATCTCAGCCACAAGGGCATCAAGGAATATGAATGCCGCAACTTCAAAGAGTGTGCCCAGTGGTGCAAACCTTCTGTGCTTTGTATCTCGTTCTATCTTCAGTTCCAAAATGTGGTTTGCAGCCAATGCCAGTTTTGAATGCCTGTTGGATGTGAGCACTACAACCTCTCCACCTACTCTTCGCACAATGTTAGCGGTCTGGATTGCAGAATAGGTCTCGCCCTTGTTTGAGACAATAAACACGAGGTCGCCATGTTCCACAATCGGTGTAATTGTCTCACCGATAAAGTAAGCGCGTAACCCCATCTGCACAAGTCGCATCGCAAATGCCTTACCCACTATACCAGAGCGTCCAGCTCCATAAACAAAAATCTGCCTTGTTTTCAGAATCTTATCAACCACAACATTTATCGTCTCAATGTCTCCATTTTCAAGAATTTCTTTTACTCGCTCTAGAATGTAACTCTTTGCCTCCTGGAAAGTGCTCTTCTGGTTCTCACCAGTTGCATTCATTTCTCTTTCTTCCCTCCCTTGGCAACTTTCTTCTTCTGCCTTACTTCCTTCATCTTCTTGACTTCTTTCTTCACCAGTTTTTCCTTTATTTTTGCCACCTTCTTTGCAAACACACGCTCATACATTATCTTCATGTACATTGCATCATGTTCGAGCAATGGTGAATTTGAAATTATTGTGGCATCGTAATTGTTGTCTATTAGTATCTCTGCTAATGGCTCAAATTTCAGTGTCCCACCCTTTATTGGTGTCATTCTTACCTCTGCGGTGCCCTCCACAATCACACCAGAAAACACAATGTAGAGTTCTGGTGAAAATTTTCTCGCCTTCTCAAAAAGTTGATAAATTTCACCTTTGTCATTCATTTTGCCACCAGTTCTGGCATGAAGGTGAGGTATATTCAACACTGGCTGTGTTCCCTTAACCTTCTTGCACAACCCAAAAATTTCGTCCATTGTGCCTATGATATCTTCTCTTCCACTGGGTTCCAGTCCGAGTTTGGCTTTGATCCCGTGTTCTGCATACCACTTTGTGATGCTAGCAATTTGTTTCTCCACAATTGCTAAGGACTCCCGCTTGCTCCTACTCTGGTGGTAAGGCCCGAGATGGGTTACTACAAGATTGCAATCTAGCTCTTTGGCAATTATTCCACCTAGCTTCATGTAAAAAATGCTTTTCTGGATAATTTCTGGCGAATTACAGAGGTCAATGTAGTAGGGCACATGAATTGAGAGTGAGACATCTATACTCTTTGCGAGTTTGTTCAGTTCTCTTAGGTCTGCCACATTCCTAGTTGGGGCAGTAAGCAGAATCCTCAGTGTGTCCTTTCCACGAATCTTCTCAGTCATGTCAGAAATCACTGTTGTCCCCTTCTTTTCCTTACGCACGATTTCAAACACAAATTCACTCACTTCTGCCATTGGTTTTCCTATCTCATCGTCGTAAGGTGAGCGTTCAACCACATTCACACGGAGAATCTGGTATTCCAGTGCTGTGAGACCAAGAGAATGGACATCAATAATTCCGTCTCGCAAGGTTCTCCCTTTACATGAGAGCGGAATTCCTGCTGGACCAAATTTAATCATGGCATTCCTCCAACTTCTTCCAACCAAAAACGAACCTATATAAGTGCCTTTCCGTAGCTATAGTTGTGGTGAAGAAAAGTTAAATACTATTCCATGTATGCACCACTATGGAATGGAACTCGGACTTCAGTTTTGACTATTACAGGAAAATTCTGTCTGTGCTTTCCAGTGAATTTAAGTGTGAATTGCTAGCGGACGTGCTAGAGAGGGAGATTGAAAAACCCACTGTTTGCATTCGTCATGATATTGATGTTGACCCCAAGAGGGCGATTGCAATGGCTGAGATTGAGCAAAAACATGGGCTTGTTTCCACATACTATGTGATGGTGAATTCACCACTATACAATGTGGAGGAACATTGCGATGTTCTCAAAAAATTACTAGGTATGGGGAATGATATTGGGCTCCATTTCTCCAGAAAAGAAATCCAATCTATTGAGAAGATTGGTGTAGAAGTGGCGAGTGACTGTAGGATTTTGGAGGATTTGCTGGGTACGAAAGTGAGAACTATCAGTTTTCACAGACCACCACAGCAGGTGCTTCGTTCAAGTGAGCACATTGCAGGCAGAGTGAACGCATATTCTGCTAAACTTATGGAGTGGTACATTTCTGATTCTAGATGTAGATTTCGAGCTGGTGAGCCAATCCGGGTAATAAAAGAACATAAGGGCAAGATTCTGCAGTTTCTTACGCATCCCATTTGGTGGGGCGAGAAGCATGCTTCTGGTGTTGAGCGAATCACCGAATGGTTTAACCAGAAGACAGTAGGGTTCAGCAAGCAACAAAAAGAAGAATTTGCGAAAAAGGTATATGAGGAGATTGATGTGTTTCCTAATTTATGAGTTTGGTCTTTTCTTTTTTATAAGAAGTAAGGTATCGCATACAAGGACTATGTCCCCCTTCTGGTTTATGATATTGTTATTACATACGAGAATTCCACCTTTTTCATCTTTTTCTCGTTTTTCTTTGATTTCCATCTCAAGATGAATCGTATCTCCACTGAAAACAGGTTTTGTAAATCTAAGACGATCTATTCCATAAAATGCAATCACGGATCCCTCAAAGACACCTAGCCTTACCCACATACCTGACATAATTGAAAGCAGAAGCAAACCATGAGCCACTCTTTTTCCGAATAAAGAATCCTGTGCATACACATCATCTACATGAATACTATTCCAGTCACCACTTAGCATTGCAAAAGTAACAATATCTGTCTCTGTTACTGTTCTTCCCGGTGACCTATATCTCTCTCCGAGCTCAAAATCTTCAAAGAATTTCCCGCACATGCAAATAAATGAGGAAATCTATATAAATAATTTCTTCTTAATTTTCGGGGGTAAAGACCTGAAATGCCTCGAGAAAATTCTTATTCCATAATGCCTTAAAAAATCCCGTAAGTCATCACTAATCTCATCATCCGAACCCTTCCAGGAATAATCCCGAAGATTTATCACGAAGTCCTTCTCCGTTGCCTCGCAATCATCGAAAGAAAGTATAATTTTTCTTATGCTAGAATCCGCGAGATTTTGTTCAATCTCTTTTATAGATAAACTGAATATAATTTCAAATTCGGTGTTGTTGTGCTTTCCATATATTATTGTGCAACTATCATCTTTAGAGTACTTTACCTCATCTACCCTATCCTCTAACAATGTGCTATATTCATAAAGAATTTTTTCCACAATCTCCTTTTTATTTTCGATCGTTAGGTACTTTGGATAATCAGGCTTCGTTTTAATAATTTTAGCAGGCACACCGCCTATCACACAATAGTCAGGAAAAGATTTAGTCACTACAGCACCTGCACCTACCGAACAAAAATTTCCTAGGGTTACCCCTGGCAATATCAATGCTCTATAGCCAATTATTACATTATTTCCAATTCTCACAGGGGCGAACTCACTAGAATATCCTTCAATCACGGGATTCCAAAATCCGTGTGTAATAATCGCAGATCCAGGACTCATCCCAACATTATCTCCGAGCTCTACTGGCATGCACACATTTATGAAACTATCGTGAATAACGCATCTTTTTCCAATCTTAATTCTTGCAGTTGGTCTATCCGAACCGCCTCCTCCAATAATAAGTGGAATTGGATTATCGTCAGAGTAGAAAAATTCTCCAATCTCAATTGCCCTAGCCTTAAATAATGCATTTTTTCTAATAATACTACATCTCCCAACAGAAAATTTCTCGTAAGCAGTAATCTTAGCATGTGAATCAATTCTTGTCTTTTCTGAAATATTTATATGGCAACTTCTTATCTCAACACCATCACCTATTTTTACATCTCTTGAAATTACTATATCCTCTCCAACAATTTCTGTATAATCTAGAATTTCAACGCCTTCTTCAATAATCAAATTTTTAGCATTAATTTTAACATTTTTTCCGATTTTCACATTATCAGCGATTTTGCCGTTCCCGAATTTAATCTCACACATTTTTTCCCCTCCGACCAAATTACATGAATATTCCACCGTTAATGTGTATAACCTGACCTGTAATATATCCTGCCTCCTCGGAACATAGAAACAAGATAAGTGAGGATGCTTCTTCCACTTTACCAAATCTTTTTAGAGGTATTTGTTCCAAAATTTTTGCTCGCAACTCCTCAGAAAGTCTCAGATTCATTCCTTCTTCAAAATAACCCAGTGCCACACAATTCACTGTGATGTTCTTATTTGCAACCTCCCTTGCCACGGCTTTCGTGAATCCAAATAACCCAGATTTTGATGCCGAATAATTACTAGCACCGACTACGCCAATTTGTCCAACCACTGAAGAAATGTTCACAATTCTACCCCAGTTGTTATTTCTCATGATTGGTAACACATGTTTCGTAACCAAAAATGTCCCTGTGAGATTCGTTGCGATAACATCCTCCCATGCTTTTTTATCCATTTTCCATGAAATACTATCCTTAAAAATCCCTGCATTGTTTATAAGAATATCTATCTTTCCAAATTTATCTACAGATTGTTTTACAATGTTCATCACATCATTTTCATCTTCTACATTTCCTCTGTAGATTTCAACTATCTGCCCATACTTTTCTGTGATTTCTTTTTTCGTCTCTACAGCAATATTTTCATCTGATTTATAGACCAAACTTAACATAGCTCCTTCTTTGGCGAAAGCATGAGCATACCATTTTCCTAATCCTCTTGTACCCCCAGTAATCAAAACTACTTTGTTTTTCATTCTCATTCAACCACCTCAATTTTTTTGTTCTCCATCGCCTTCAAAATAGCTTCGCACACTTTGATGTTCTGCACGCCTTCTCTGCCATCTACGAGTGGTTTTTTCTTTTCTAGGATTGCATTTACAAAGTCCTCGTGTTCTAGTTTGAGCGGTTCCTGCTTCTTCAAATAAATCTGTCGCATGTTATATTCCATTGGGTACTGGTAGGAATCGCCCGGCTCAAAATCCATGATTTGAGATGTAGAAACATTCAATTCCTGCTCAATGTAATCCAATTCCACAAAAACCTTACTGCAGAGCAGTTCTAGCTTCCTTATCTTAATTGGTGCAAGCCAGTTCACAACAATTGTCCCCTTTACACCATTTGCAAAATCCAGCAAAATGTTGGCATGGTCCTCATGGGCCCCCCCATTCATCTTCCCTCCAAACGCAGAAACACTTACCACCTCACTATCTGCCAGATATCGCTGCACATCCACTTCATGCACACCGATGTCATTCACAACCCCAACATCGTTGATTCTTGCAGGAAACGGAGATATTCGCTTTGAATACATAGCATAAACTTGCCCGAACTGTCCCTTCGTTATCGCGGTCTTCACAAACTTTACTACAGGGTTATGCCTCTCTATGTGGCCTACAGCAAGCGTAAGACCTTGGGCCTCAGCAACCCTTACAATCTTCTCTGCACTCTCAACATCAATCGTAAGCGGTTTCTCCACAAGTATATGCTTTCCCATATTCAACATTTCAACAGCAATTGGCTCATGGGTCTTTGTAGGTGTAGCCACTACAACCGCATCCACCTTATCCTTCATCTCTCTAAAATCCTTAAAATACTCACAACCAAATCTTTTTGCCACTGCTTTTCCAGTTTCTTCATTCAAATCAGAAACAGCAGTCAAAACCACATCCTTTCTTAGTGTTGCCGCAACCCTCGCATGGTTCTGCCCCATTACACCTGTACCAATCACTCCAATTCTTAACATTCCAATCACCTTTCAATACATTTGCCCCTATATATTTTTATCTCAAACCTCAAAATACGCACTCACACTCTCAAGCAGCATCTTTCTTCTGAAAGGAGGAAGGATAAGATAACCTGGATGGGAAGTAAGGTCCACAGGCACCCTACGAAACTCCGCTTCCTCCATGAATCCATATTTCTTGAAAAACCTTCTGGCTTCTGCAGTGATTGGCTTTGTAATCAAATAGCCCACAACGAAAAGCAGACCGAGAAGCAACAAACGAAAACCAACTTTAGCTCTTCTGTATGCAGGCAGAACCTCTATTGCACGGAGCACATGCACTGGCTCACCATCTTTTGCACATTTCTCCCATTCCTCAATATAAACCCAACCAATAATTGTGTTGCTCTCCACCGCAGCAATGAAGATTGGTCTCGGAAATTTCCTAAGCCAGGATTTAAATGTCTTTGGATAATCAACTACTCCAAGCCCTCTAAAAAACTCAAATCCATTGTTCATCGCATACTGAGGCACATTGTATTTATCTATCTCGCCTGGCTCCTCAATTTTGAGATAAACTACATTACCTGATTTTTTCAAGAGTCGCAAAAACAACACCTAAAAATGGGAAAAAAGTTTATTCTGTGTAAAGCACCCAGACGCAGGAGTTGTTCCGCAGAATCATGTTCAGTTCTGTTCTGGAAATCTTCGCTGTATTCAACAGAATTGGCAGCCATTCCTCTGGCACGATTTTTCGCACGCCATACTCTGAAACCGCTGCAACCTGAGCATATTTCACACGCTTTCCTCCAACCTTTATGCGTTCCGCTGCTGCAGAACGGAAGGTCTGATGAATGATGCACTGTGTGTCCACAACACTCGGCTTAACTGTGGTATTGTAATACTCTGCTACATCCGTATGAACTTTTGCAAAATTCCCTATCCGTTTCGTGTACTCAGTCCAGCCCCTGCCAAAAGGACACTTCGTGGTCACGATGCAGTTCTCTGTAGGTAGCACAACATCCTCAAATGTGGTGAGAATGCTTCTGTTTGACGCAAGTGCATTCCTGAATTCCTCCCAGGTCTTGTATTCCTCTTCAGGCATTGATCTAGCAAGCGAATTTGCAAGAGACACAAGGTAGTTGTTCATTCCTGCAGGACCTTGCTTATCCGCAATGTCTTCTAGGAAGAGATACGCTGCGACATCCACGAATGGATTGTCTTCAATGAGTCGTGTAATCTGCCCTTCCTTGCTCATTTAGACACCTCCTCACCTTTCAATCTTGCTCCCTTCATCAGCAATGCGTACACACATGCATAGTTTCGTAGCAAGCTCCGCACATACTCTGGATTCACACCGATTTTCTTTAACGCTGCTTCGTCTGTCTTCGTGTCTCCAAGGAAGCCCCGATTTGCAAGCTGGTAGCATTCCAGCACCTGATCAGCAACTGTAATGTTCTTTGCCACTTCCTCTCTGAATTTCTGGTGAATCACACAGAAGTTGCAGACCGCAGAATTTCTCACAGTGTTGTTGTACTCGTCTGCCACCTGTCTATCCGCTCGCGGCAGTTCGCCCACACTGTAACGGATGCGCAATATTGTGGGTTGGAACACGCATCGCTTCAGTGCGTAAATGTAGCCCACCACATCTCCATCCACATCCGTTATCGCCAAGTCGGTCAGAGCACTTACATCGCCTTCTATGGAAAACGCTGTTCTTCCCTCGCGCAACGCCACATTAAAGGAAGGCCAGCCCATGTACGCCTCCTTTCCCATTCTTCTCGCCAAGTTCTCGCCCACTCTGAGCCAGTACTGTATTGTCCCTTCCACACCTGCCTTTTCGCTCATATCCTGTATGAGCGATACCAGCGCTATATCCAACATTTTTTATGCACCTCCATCTTTTTCATCGTTCATAGATGGACTGGAAATTCTGTAAATTTTTCTTCGCTCCGTGCCTTCAACATAAATCTTACCTTCGTCAATCAATTTTTCAAGAGCCGCTTGGAGGGTCCCTTTATCAACATCTTTAAACCTGTGCTGGAGTTTCCTAAATGTAAACCCATCTTCCATCGTCTGAAGAATTTGCTCTTCCAACGATTGCTCTCTCTTCTCTTCCTTCTTCTCAACCCTTCTCAAATAAACCTCTCCATCCTTCTCAAATCTCTCAAGATAGCCCTTCCTCACTAGGTTCTCTATTAATGTCTCAATTTTTTCATCCGAGAACATGAGTGAAAGCGTGGTTTTTACATCTGCTAATGTTCTCTCATTTTCAACTGCATAATACAGGAAACTTTCATCCCCACTTATCTCACCCATTTCCGGCTTTTCCTCAACTTCCTCCGGCCTTATCTCCTCTGTTTTCTCTGGGGGTGTATGCACAATTCCAAGTCGTTCCTCAATCACCCGAATTCGCTCTAAGAGTTCTGAAAGAACTTCTCTGCTTTCCCCTTTGCTACTTTCCGATTCTGCCTCTATGTTCGTAATCCGCATGTTGTATTCCTCAATTTTCGCCTGTAGCGTCCTGACGCTCTCATCAATCATGCCCCTAAGGCCCTCAATCTGCTTTGTAAGCTCGTTCAAACTTTCCAGGACACCTGCCTCTCTGGTGTCCGCCTCAGTGAGCAAGCCCTCCATCTTTGATGTCCATTTCTCCAGTTCTGCTACCCGTTCTGTGAGATGAATTGTACTATCAACACTATATTCCTGGCTCTTCAGCTTTATCATCGCCCTGAAATTTTTCGGCTTGTAGCCTGGCACAAGTTCAAGCAACTTTCTTAACAACTCATCGTATGTGGTCTGCATCTGCCTTGCAGACACAAGTTTCTTCTCAATGCTCTTTGCCACATCTCTGGCACGAATTCTTTTCCCATCAAATCTGAAAAGTTCACTTCCGCTCGTTCTTTCACGAATTTCTTCAAGCGTCTCAGTAATTCTTCGTTCTGCCTCTGCATACCCCAAATGCCTGAAAATTGCATTCACCACATCGTCCAGTGTGCTCTGATAAACAATCTCAAGGATTGTAGGTGGAATCTTACCCACATTTAAGCCCTCACCAGCCCCCACCTCATCTATGAGCATCGTTATTTTTTCATTTAACTTCTCTATCTCTCTTGCAGTATTTGAGAATTTGTCCTTGAAGGCAGTGTCTAAAATTGTGTTTGCATATTCTCCTGCCGACCTTATCGTCTCGCCAAGATTTTTGATTGCTCCTTGTATGTCCCTAAAATTTTCCTCAATTTTTTCAATTTTAACCTCAATCTCACCCAGCTTTTTTTCGTTATTTTCTATCCGAACAAGCAACTCAGTTATTTTCTCCTCATCAGCACTTTTCTCATTCTTTTGCATCTCATTTTTCTCTAGTGGCTCCACTCCTTGTCCTGGTTGCTGTCCCTCAGCTTGCTCTTGCTGCACATTTGAGGGAATACTCCCTTCAGCGGTCTGTAGTGGCTGTTGCTCTTGGCTATCATTAACTACGGTTTGGGTTTCCTGTGTTCCCTTATCTCCGCTCTTTATTTCTTCCATAGCTGCGACCTCATACAAACATCTTCAACTTCTTCTCTATCTCTGGTACCCATGTCTTGTAGCATTCCTCTGCCACAATCTCACCGCTTAAGCGTTTCACATGCTCCTTAATCAAGCGTTCAACAAATGCAAGCCAGAGCGTGTCATTCATGTAGGGTGCAGAAGTTCCCATCTCGTTGAAGGTAAGTTCTACAATTTCATTCACAGCCCCAACGCCCACCACTGTCGCAAGCTTCTCTTTAATGTAAGCAAGAATTTCCATGTTCTTCTTGTACTGCCTTGTTTGCTCAAATCGTTCAACAAACAACTGTCTTGTGAGTTGCTTGATTTCTGCTCTTACATCCTCTGGCAATTTTTCAAGCGATTTTTCATCTGTAGGTTTCTGGCTGGTAAGGTATTCAAGCACTATTGCACCAGATGCAAGTTTTTTAGAAATCTCCACGCTTTCGTTGAAATTCACACTGCCTGTCTTTACGCTGGCAAGAAACAGATTCCTCCCCACGCCAGTGATGTAAATTGTGCCGTTTTCGTAAATCTGGATTGATTCTATGAGATTCTCGTTTTTGAGTTGCGAACAAATTGAGGGAATGTTCTGCTTGAGCAAGTTGAACATGTGGAATTGGAGTGGTGTTAAGCTCGGAGGAATTATTGAAGAGAAATTTCTGCCGTCAACACCCACAAACAACATTATTTCAACGCCAGTAGTCTCAGCAAGCTTCCGCATTTCCATCAGAATTATGTCTTTAAGCAAGCTGGCGGTTTCCGCCTCCATTGTTTTCTCAATTTTCTTCACTGTTTTGCCCGCAGCCATGGTCTCACTTCTTCAGTGACTCGAGAATTATTTGCAATGCCTCCTCTGGCGAAAATTCATAGTCCCAGTTTTCCTTCATCGCCTTCAATCGCTCAATGATTCCTGGAGGTGCTTTTAGGGTCTCTGCGGTCTTTATTGCCTCTGCAAACAGGGTATCGTAGGGTTTCGTAGCAGTTTTCGGCACTTCCACTGCAGAGCTTCTCACGATAACGCCCACACCCCTTGCAAACATGTAGGGATACACACCTTCGCCATGATGCGTCCCGCGCATCTTCACAATCTTTAGTGTGCGGTTGAACACACCTCCTATTGGATAGTACTCAAGATGGATTACGCCATCTGCAAGATAGATTGGCAATAACACATCCTCTCCAATTGTCTCACCCGGCCTTGCATGCTCTTCCACAGTCGCAATCACGGGTCCAAGTTCCTTCAAAGTGTAGAAAAGCTTGCCAATCAACTCTCGTTGGTCCAGTTTCTCCTGAGTTGCCCATATGACTGGTGTCATCGGGTCAATCACCACACGGGTCTTGATGTCATAGTCGCTCCTTGCTTTCACGAGCTGAGGCAGTTGTTCCTCCACCATCTTCTTGAAGTTCCTGCCCTTCAGATGTATGAAGAAGAGATTCTTTTCGTAGTGTTTTTTCATGTCCCAGCCCATATAAGACGCTTCTCTCATAATCTGCTCTGGACTCTCTTCCATCGTCACATACAGCCCTTGCTCCCCCAGCTCAATACCGTGCATCAGGAACTGCATTGCAAAGGTGGTCTTCCCAGTACCACTTGAGCCCACAATCACAATTGCAGTTTTATCTCTCAGTCCACCTTCTATTAGTGCATCAAGGCCAAATATTCCTGTTTTTATTCTATTTCCTGTCATTTTTATCCTCCTCCTTATTTTCTTCCTTCATCTTTTTGAACAGTAATTCTGCAAAACTCTTGCTCTTCTTTGCTTCTTCAGCGAGATTAATCACATCTTTTTCGTCAATTACAATCTCCTCCTCCTTCTCTACACTCCTTGCAATTGCTTCCGCAAATGACTCGGCTGCAGCAATATTTTCTGAGATTTTTGAGATATTTTCCCAGGGCGGCGGAAACACCTTTTCATCTCTCTGGACCTTGCTCCTATTTTTTCTGTAGGCGATTCCTATTTCAGTCAATTTCAACTTAGAATCAATAATTCTGAATTTTTCAAGAATCTCGCACCTGTACTTTATCTCCTCGTCTGGAATATCTATTTCCTCGGCAATCTGCTCGCAGGTTACCGGTGCCCCGCTTTTTTTGAATAGAATTTCAATTATTTCATTATCAGTGCTGTCTAGTGCAATCTGATAGACAGCAAGGGGCTGCATCTCCACCAGGAATTTACACTTTTCTGCGCCTGCATTTTCACATTCCATTTCTTTACAGGCAGAGGGAACCTCTAAATCGGTTGTAAAAAACTTTGAGATTGCTTCTGCGGTAATGTAACAGGTTTTACTATTGGCATTTTTATACAACTTACAAACAGAACATCCTTCAACCGTAAACTCCATTCTAAAGATGTCTTTCTTTACCAGCTTCAGTTTCCCAAGTCCAATCTTTTCAAACAACATCCCCATAAACTGCAGCAGTGGTGTCGCCTCCGCTTCTAGTACATTCATTGCCCTAAGCAATTTCCTGGTCTCATAATTGGGAACGAGTGCTTCCTTCAATCCACTTTCTATTGCGGTCTCAAGTTTAGTTAGTTCCGCAAAGGTGCTCATAGCTTCAGCAAAGCTCTGAAAAACAGGTCTTTCTTCACCAGGTTTTCCTGTCTTTTCACTCATCGTCATCAGCACCCCTCTTGCTCTCTGAACTTTTCATTAAAATGTCAAGCTTCTCTCGTTCCGCTGGTGAAAACAATTCCATCGCCTGCCTCGTGAGTTTACCCTTCTTAGAAATGTATTTTCTGTCTTTTGCTTCTGCAACGAGCATGTCACACTCTTCCACGCTTATGCCCAATGCAGCACTGAGTGCCTTGATTGACTGGATGCCCATAGCCCAGTAGAGCAACACGACCTTCATTTTGTCACTGGGCTGACCAGCACTTTTGATGTAAGGTAGAAGGAGATGGCGCAATGCACTGAGTTTGTGTCCTGCTTCTCCTGTAAATACCAGTTCGATGTTTCCGAATTCCAGCACAATTTTAACAGGTTTCTCGCTTAGGATAGAAATGTGCTCTATTTCCTTAATCGGAATGACATAGTATTGCTCTCCGTGAGAAAGTAGGATCTCAGAGAGTGTGAGAAAAAGACCCCCCTCCTTCCACAACAGGTCTAGCTTGCAATGGTCTATCTTTTGAGAAATTCTATATTCTACATCAGCAAATTTTTTCGCTTCAACCTGATTTTTATCTTTTTTCTCCAACATCTGTAATTTGGGATTACTTTTATGCTTAAATAGATTTCGGAAAAAACAGGGTTTTAGCAGTTTTTTGCATGATTTATGGTGTGTTTAGTAAATATTAGAGCCAGAGTTTAAAAAAGTAATCTATGGTGTTATTAGTAAACATTTTTCTTGTATCCCTCATTTCTGAAAAGAAATTATAATTGAGGAGACTGCTGAGGTTATGTATACGTTCCTTCCTTTCTTCTTAGTCACCACCAGTTCTGCATCCTCCAGTGCAGAGATGTCATCGTAGACATTTTTGTAATCTCTGTTTAGCTCTTTTGCAATCTGCCTAATCGATGTTGGTGCCTTTGCTTGCAAATATTCAAGCAGTTCCACTCTTCTTGCTGTAAGAATATTGAAAACCTCAGTATAGGCTATCACTGTGGTCTCAGTAAACCTTCCACCTTGAGATAGGGCTTCCCAGATAAAAAAGTCATCCACTGCAAATGGCCTAGTACATTTTGAAAGGCCGATGCTCTGCTGCAACTTTTCAAGAGAGCCATACCTCTCAGTAAAATCCTGAATAAGCTTAGTAACATCCTTCTGCCCATATTCTTTTTTTAATTCAATCTGCACTCACATTCCTCCCAGATTCATTGCCAGCAAGTTTTTTCTGAATGTGGTCACAAGCTGGATTACTTCATTTCTGGTTTTGTGCTCTGTTTCCATTCTCTCAATCAACCCACCGTTCTCGTCGTATTTCTCCACATGTGGAATGTTCTCAAAATTGTCCCAGCGAACTACAGGCATCCAGTTTCCATGCCGCTCCCTTGCAACATAGGTGTAGGCAAAGTATTTTATTTTGTTCTCCTCAAGAATCTCCAGGAGCACAAGTTTCTCGTCTCTGTGTATAAAGATAGTTTGCCTAAAAACCTCAATCATGGAGATAACCTTGCGACAGTTCTTGGGAATGGCACTGTGTCTCTGATGTGCTCACGCTTTGCAACCCACCTTACAACCCGTTCAATTCCAAGACCAAAGCCAGAATGAGGCACGGAACCAAACCTTCTGAGGTCAAAATACCACTGATAGTTGTCCAGATTTGCGTTTTCTCGCATTAGCCGTTCCTTCATTGATGCAATGTCTGTCTCACGCTCACTGCCCCCGATAATTTCCCCTATGCCTTCAGGTGCCAGCAGGTCTGCATTTTCCACAGTTTTTGGATTGTCTGGTGAGATTTTCATGTAGAAGGGCTTTATTTCTGCAGGATAGTTTGTGATAAATACTGGCTTTGTGTCTAGCAAGCTCAATTCTCTTTCCTCATTAGTGCCAAAATCATCGCCCCATTTGAAATCATAGCCCTTATCTCGCAGAATGTCCACCGCCTTTGTGTAAGAAATTCGTTGGAAGGGAGGTTCAATCACCTTAAGGTCCTCTGGGTTTCTTCCGAGAAATTCAAGTTCATCTTTACAATTCTTTGCGAGATACTGGCATATGTAGCTCACAAGCTGCTCCTGAATTTCCAGGTTTCCCTTGAGTGTGACCCATGCCGCCTCCTCTTCAAGATGCCAGAACTCTGCAAGATGTCTTGGTGTTCTAGATTTCTCTGCCCTGAAGGAAGGCGTAAGTGACCAAACCTTTTCAAGCGAGAAAATGAGAGCTTCCAGATAGAGCTGGGCACTCTGGGAAAGGTATCCCTTTCTCTCAAAGTATTTGAGCTCAAACAGGGTTGAACCGCCTTCGCAGGCATTTGATGTAAGAATTGGTGGCGTGGTCTCCACAAATCCATTCTCAAAGAACCATTCTCTTGCGGCTCTCAAAATCATTGCCTTGACTTTCATCGTGGCAGTCATTTCTCTAGAGCGGAGCCAGAGATGACGATTGTCCAGCAAAAATTCTTCTGTTTGGTCCTTGAAGATTGGAAAACGCTCCGCAAAATGCACCACATTGAATTTTTTTGCAGTAATTTCCCTGCCACCAGGTGCACGTTTGTCTTCTCTAAGCACACCTTCCACAATCACGGAAGATTCAACAAGGGCTTTTTCCGCACTTTTAAAGTCCTCGTCGGGCAACTCTCCCTTAATGACTGTGCATTGGATAATACCAGTACTGTCCCTTAACACCGTGAATACAATTCCTCCACTGCTTCTTGTCCTGTAAATCCAGCCCCTCACACAAACATAATCGCCTGGCTGTGCTTTCTTGAACGCATCAGCAATTCTGATTGGTTCCACCATGGTAATTTGTAAAATAAAGGGAGATTATATAGTTTCGGATTCGCTTTTTCGCTTCTCACTGCTTCTAAATTGTCTTCTCTGCCAGATAAATAACGATGTAAACACCATTGCAGTCAGCAGAATTAGGATTACCAGATTCATCTGCTCAGGCACTTGTTCTATTGTGATGAGGTAGGCACCTTCTGCTGGAGTTCTACATGTATTGCCTGCATTGTCATAAGCCACAATGTAGTAGTAAACAGTTCCCGATTGCTGGGCTGGTAATTCACACTGGAAGTGCCCTGGTGCTGTCTCGGACAGGCTCACGGCAAGGTAGGTACTGTTATCTGTTGAGTAGTACGCGAGAACCTTGTTTACACCATTAGCATCGCTCACATTTGCCTCGACCACAATAGGTTCATTTGCCAGCCAGGAAATCAATGGCACATGCTGGATTTCAGGGGGAGTATTATCAATTGTGAGTTCAATGGTTGAAACACCGATATTTTCTGCATTATCCTTTGCCTGGACATAAAACAGATGGAGGCCATCACTGTAACTTCTGGAATCAAAAGTAAACTCGTGGGATGGAACAGAGTCCCAAACCACAGTGTGAGCGTCATCGGGTGCGTCAATGCAGAGCCGTGCCCATTTGAACCCGCTCTCATTCTCATAAATATTTGCAGTGATTGTAGTGGTGCCTGAAATCAGTGTGTTGTTTGCTGGTGCTGTAATCTGAATTTGTGGAGGTGTGCTATCAGGCGATGGTGGATTGCCTCTAGCATAAATGAAGCAGTGAACAGTATTCAGGTTGGCATTGCCATAGTTGTATCCAGGCCAGTCATATGTAACATAAGCTCCGTTGTAGTTCATGTATCCCTGATTCTTATTGCCGTATGGGTCATTAACTATAACCGAATACTGGCTTGAGTAGTAGCCCACTGCGAGCACATAATGTCCTGCGGTTGTAAGGGAGGTGAGAAGCACAACTGGATGTCCTGCATCAATCTCGGCCTTGAGTTCCGCCCATGTGGGAGACCAATCCACAGAGGAGCCAAGCCCATGCTTAACAAAATACTCTGCCATATGCCCCTTTGTATCTTCCCAGTCATTCTGGGTAATGTACCCATAACCACCATAACCAATGTTTCCACTCGGGTCAGCGCTTCCGATGTTGTAGGTGTAGCCATTGTAGGTATAAATTTCACAGATGTATCTGCCCCAGTGGCTCACATGAGGATAAGGCACAGACACATTGCAATCCCAGTAAGGCAGAATTCCATAGTAGGCAATTGCCATCATTGCACTTGTGGCACCGCAAGCCCAGTGCCCATTGAACCAGTCAGGCGTGTCATAGACCTGATGGATGTAGGGCACATTCTGGATTGTAACTGCAGCACTCACATTCTGGGTGAAACTGAGAAGAGAGAGCAAAAACAGAAAGCAGAAGAGAAAAACCGTCCCCTTGCCCATGTGCCTTAATTGATTAAGCAAGTAATAAATTTTATGTCACTACCTTGCTCAGCATTCCCTTGTCCACTGCAATCCTAATCTCTCTTGCAATTCTTCTGCCAGTGCTCATCCGTTCGTGCCAGAGCGCATTGCCGTAAGGATGCCCAACGCTCATGTGCACATTTGTTCCACCCCCAATCCTCGGAGCTACATCGTACACATAGAAATTCAGGTCCTTGTCAACACAGGTTTGAATGCAGAAGGGCCCAATAATTCCTGGCGGGTAGTATTTTTGAGAGACCTCCACAAATTTCTCTCCAATTTCAAACGCCTTCTCCAGCAACGATTCTCGAAGCGTGGCACTGTTATGCCCGCAAACAGTATATTCTGGATACTTCTGCTTTTCATTCAATGTTAACTGCTGGTTTGCTGGTAAACGCACATGCCCATCTAGCGATGTCTCAAATCGCCAGTCAATCCCAAGAAGTTCCAAGGGAGCGCCATCTTCAACAATGGGGGAATAGAAGAAGTTCAGATTGAAAACTGGCCCAATGATGTATCGCTCAATTCTGGCTTTTTCTAAGTCCTCATTTGTGATTATTCCGTTCTTCAGCAGAATGCTGGTCTTTTCAGAGTATTCTTCAAATGAAGCTGCAGTGAAAAAACCACGCTCCAGCCGTTTTTTTGCATGCGGGAGTTTCACAATAACTAGCGAGTCGATTTTCTCTGGCTTCTCAATCTTTTCAGGTGTGGGAATTCCTGCTTTTTCAAGCAACCAGTAATAATTTTTTTCCTCTGTTCGCTCCTCAATTCTGAGCATCATTCGGTTGCCGAACATAGGGAGAGCTAATTCCTGCTCAATTATATCCAGAGGAATGTAGGAGGAAAGGGCACGATTGGGGATGAGAATAACACATTCGTTCTGGAGCTTTTCAATGTCGTTGAGCATCTCCGAAAACCTGTCATATACATATGGATAATCCACGAGCCCTTTTACAACATTCGTGTATGCCTCCCTGTATGCCCTGAAATACTTTGCATAGGTTTTTTCTCGCCCCTTCTGGCAAAAGGCAACGGTCTCGAATCCTTCCTCAATCGCACCGTCAAAAATGTCAAGGGCTGAATGCGAGGCGATTGCACCAATCTTTATTTTTCCCTGCTCGTAACCAGAAATAAGATACCTCAAATCCTTCATCTGAGCCATGGTGGTAGAATGGCTGTTTTTATTTAAGGTTTTTCTATATCTTAGTGTTTTGTGTTTGTCCCAAAAGAAATATAGATATATTCTGGTGTGTTTCCTTTCAACCGTGCAGAAACTGATTGTTTACGGAGTAGTCCAGGGCGTGGGCTTCCGTCCCACGGTTTACAGGATTGCAAAAGCAATGGGTTTGCGTGGCTGGGTAAAAAACAATGGCTCAAATGTGGAGATTGTGGTGAATGTGGATGCTGAGAAATTGTTGGAAGTGTTGAGGAAGAACCTGCCTCCAAATGCCAGGATTTCAGAAATAAAAATTGAGGAATTTGATACTACACCCCCTGAGGATTTTGTGATTTTAGCCAGTAGCAGTGGAACAAAAGATTTTCCGCCACCACCTGACTATGGAATGTGTGATGCCTGTCTCAAGGATTTTAACGAAAGAGGAAACAGGAGATACAATTATCCATTTACAAATTGCACTGACTGTGGAGCAAGGTTTACTGTGATAAGAGCTCTGCCTTTTGACAGAGCAAACACCACGATGGAGGCCTTCCAGATGTGCGTGGAATGCAAGAAAGAATACAGTTCTCCTGAGGCAAGAAGGTTCCATGCACAGACAATCTCCTGTCCAAAATGTGGGCCACGGTACACGCTCTATGACAGAAATGGAAAAATCATTGAGTTGGAAAATCCATTTAAAAAATTTGCAGAGTTAGTTGATGCTGGCTCTATCTGCGTTCTCAAGACCTATGGTGGAATGCACCTTGTCTGTTCGCTGGAGCGTATTCCATATTTCAGAGAATGGTACAAACGGAAGACAAAGCCATTTGCATTGATGCTCAGGGATATTGAGACAGTAGAAAAGTATGCCGTGGTTTCTAAGGAGGAACGCAAGCTGCTGTTGTCACAGAACAGACCCATAGTCCTTGTTAAAAAGAAGGGGTTTGATGAGAAAATTGAGAATGCGTCTCCGAAGCTGCCAAACTTTGGGGTGATGCTCCCTTATGCCCCTGTGCATTACTTGATTTTCCAGCACCTCAAGTCCGATGGTTTTGTTGCTACCTCTGCAAATCCTGCTGGTGAACCAATGCACATTGAAAACCAGAACGCTTTTTCCTTGGGTGCGGACTATTACCTGCTGCACAATCTCCAGATTTACAACAGATGTGATGACTCAGTGCTTCGTGTCTACAAGACAAAGAAATTCTTTATTCGCAAGTCCAGAGGTTATGTGCCAGAACCAATTCCGTTCAACTCTGAAAAAACCTGTATTGGTATCGGTGCCCAGGAAAATCTCTCTGCAAGTTTGCTCTGCAATGGAAGGATTTACACCACACAATACATTGGTGATGGCGAAAATTACGCGGTAATCCAGTATCTTAAACAGGCACTCAACCACTACCTCAAGCTTTTCGATGTAAAAAAAGTGGACGCTATTGCCGTTGATTTGCATCCTGGCTATACAACAAGAAAGGTCGGCTATGAACTTGCTAAAATCTGGAATGCAGAAATTGTGGAAGTCCAGCATCATTGGGCCCATGCAACCTCGTTGCTTGTGGATACAGAGGAAAATGGCTGCGTCTGTCTTGCCCTGGATGGGACTGGCTATGGAACAGATGGCAGTATTTGGGGAGGAGAAGTGCTGGTTGCCAGTTACAATGGATTTGAACGAGTGGGACACTTGAGCGAGTTTCCTTTGATTGGTGGTGAGAAAGCTGTTTATGACATAGGAAGAATCGCCTTTGCACTTGCAGAGCTTACTGGCTGCGAAATGAATCGTGATGATGTACCGATTTTGCGAAAGCTGATGAGCAAGAGTGTAAAATGCACAAGTATGGGCAGATTTCTGGATGGGCTGAGCTACATTCTTGGAGTTTGTACAGAGCGAACCTACGATGGCGAGCCAGCAATGCAACTTGAAACTTTGCTGATGAATGGAAAACCAGGAGCAAGTATGCCCAAAGACATTGTGGAATTTGCTGGAAAGGAACATGTGGTAAATCTTTTGCCTGTTGTTAAAAGGGTGTTCGAGTGTCTGGGAAAGGAGAGAAGGGAAGATATTGCGTTCGCTGCAGTTGATGCTGTGGTGAACGGTCTTGTAGAGATTGCCAGTAGGGCTGCAAAAGAGCATGGATTCAAAAAGTTAGGTGTGAGCGGTGGCGTTTCCTATAATGAGGTTATTGTGGGCATGATTGAGAGGCATGTAAAAGAGCATGGACTGGAACTTCTACTCCATGACAGAGTGCCAAACGGAGACATGGGAATCTCTGTAGGGCAATGCGGGATTGGCGGAAAATTGGGTTAGGGGGAGTTTATATGTCCCGTCTTTTCCGCACTGCCATTACAAGCCCTATCACGCAGATGAAGAATGCCGGGATCGGTATAGAGGAGATCTCGCTCACAGGGCTTGATAGTGGATACCAGTCACTTGCACCAGCACCGCCATCAATTGGATAGGCATTTGATGTGCCGTTGCCCTGACCATCCCAATTGCTCCAGTAGTTGCCTTCATTGGTTGTGGTGTCATACCAGTAGTTGCCACCAACACTATCGTATGCCTGGCAGGAGCCATTCACACCCTTGCTTGCACCGTTGTTCCCGATGAAATTATTGTACCAGATAAAATTACAAGTTGCCCCGGAAAAAAAGTACATGCCGTACTTTGTGTTGTTGCAAATCCAGTTAAAGGTTATCTCGTTCAGATACGAATTGTCTTTAACACAAATTCCATATCTATTAGAACTCACATCGTTATAACTGATATTGTTGAAAGTAGAGTTCCTTATGTAAATTCCGTAATAGTTATCTCGGATGCTATTGTATTGGATTCTGTTGAAATATAACTCGTACCAAAAATTCAACAAGTAGATTCCACAGTAGTTACTCCAAACAGTGTTAGAGGAAATATTGTTGTAACCTGACTCTTCCCAATAACTTTCTATACATATAGAATAATTGTTGCCAACGGCGGTGTTACCAGTTATGTTATTGTAGCTAGAGTCCCGAGCAAATATTCCATAGTAGTTACCCTCTAAGTAATTCTTGGTTATATTATTGCTGGAGTACTGGCAATAGACACCATAGTTATTGTTAATTATTCTGTTTGATGTTATTTCGCTTTCGGTTGTGCTAAATAGATAAATTCCATGATTATTCCAGGATATATTATTATCATGAACTTTGGTGTATTTTGAGACACCAAGAGAAATACCATTTGAATTATTTGAAACATTGTTTTCCATTATTTCATTATTTTCTGTGGACCACGATATGTAAATTCCATCGCTATTGTTGCCAATTGTATTGTTTCTTATACTGTTATAATTTGAACATATAAGGTACAGCCCCATGTAACTGCTTGTTAGACAATTTCCCGTTATTTCATTGTTATTTGAATAGCCCATAGAAATTCCAGCACACACATTGGTAATGTTAAGCCCAGTAATCACACAATCAGTGCAGTTAGCTAGAATTACCTGCCCTGCTTCACCAGAGACCGTCATACCCTCACAGTTTTTATAGAATTTTACTGGCTTATTATTTACCATGTTGTTTTCCTCAATCTCTAGTGTGGTCCATTCATCCAGATTGTAACAGTCTATCATAATCCCAGAAGCTAACATGATATTGCCGGAAAGGCTAATATTAGTTGAAGATAAAATATAAATAGCATAAAATGTGTTAGACGATATAATATTGCTATAAATTACAATGTTATTCACAAATTCAAGATAAACACCAAATATGTTGCCTAGTAACTTGTTATTTTCCACTGTACCATTATTCAAAGAATCTAGTGCAATACCACAACCACCAGGAATGTTGCTACTCTGGGTTGCATTTGTTAAATTGCAGTTGCGAATTACAAAGTGCACGTTCGTATTCTGTATCCAGATGCAATATCCTCCACCATTCGCATCTATATCATATCCCTCAATTATGTAAGGATTTCCCTGGCTCCCATCACCATCCCAACCATTTATCTGTGCCTGATTTGCAAAGTCCTCATCCCCATCTATATGGATTGGGTCATGTGGTGTGCCTTTTGTTTCCACTTCTGTGCCAAGCACTCGCGTTCTTGTCTCTGGGTTAAAGTAGAGCCCAGACACAGCAAATCTGGCATTCTCGCACCGCAACGCATTCCCGACCTTGCATTCCATGTTCTGCCAGTCAATCATGTAGAAGTAAACTGCGTAACTTTCACCGATGCCAAGCAAGTTCTTCCCAGCCATGGTCTCCACTTGCTTCCCATTTGTTGCTGCAGCCACACTCTCGCAAATGTGCCAATTCCACTCCTGCTGCACCACACCTGCAAATGTAAGCACTCTGCTTGCCTCTATCTTCCCATTCTTGCCCACAATTTCTATTGCTTTGTCAGCTCCAACTGCAAAATTAACAGAGGGCTTGAAGCCAGTTGTTGGGTTGTTGTCCGTGTCAATAAACACATACGCCACATCTCTGCCATTTGCATTCGGAATTGCCGTCTCCCTTTGATTTGCAACATACACTGGATTTTCTGATGGTGCCTCAACAATGTATCTACCATCACCAGCAAGCAAATTGCCATAAACCTTTGCATAAAACGCCACATTTTTCCCTATTTCTGCTGTTGCATACTCCTCAATGTCAATGTTCTCTGGCACACCAAAATCCCTTTCCTTCGTGGTCTTTTCAACGCCCTGCCAGTCCTCAAAACTGCCATCTATTTTGATGACACCAGCATTGCTGCTTTGCCATGTGAGAAACGCAACAACGCTCAGCACTAACATTGCAAGCACAAAAACAACCAGAACTTTGCCATGGCTTTTGCTTTCTCTCAATTTTCTCCCATTCCTGTAGCCATTCCCGTTGGCGAATCCATTTGTCAGCCCATTTGTAAAACCACGGGTGTTGTCTCTGCCATTTCTAATATCCACTCCTTTCGTGGTTTTGCTCAATTCTTTCATAATATTCCCTCAAAAACAGTAATGGTATTTTTGTATTTATTTCTAACGATGGTTATCGGGAAATGAAAACAAAAAGAGACAACAAATAAAAGAGGAAAAAAATTAGAAAGAGTTTCTCGTTCGTCTCAGATATACAACACCACAAACACAAGCGTTACTGTGCTCAGCAACTTTATGAGCACATGCAAGCTTGGTCCAGCAGTGTCCTTGAATGGGTCTCCCACTGTATCTCCGACCACCGCTGCTTTGTGGGCATCGCTCTTCTTTCCGCCGTACATTCCTTCCTCAATGTACTTCTTTGCATTGTCCCAGGCACCGCCACCATTGTTCATCAGATTTGCAAGCATTATTCCTGCAATCGTACCAACCATGAGCAAGGCAGCCACTGATTCAGCACCTGGTGTTCCAGGATAACCGACATATGCCCACTTCACCAGCAAACCAACTGCAACAGGCACTGCAACAGCAAGAATGCCTGGCACAATCATGTTCTTCAGAGCGCCTTTTGTCGTGATGTCCACGCATTTTGCATAGTCGGGTTTTGCCTTGCCTTCCATGATGCCTGGAATTTCCTTGAACTGTCTTCGCACTTCCTGAATTATGTAGGACGCGGTCTTGCCCACTGCTCTTATCGCAAACCCAGAGAAGAGGTAAACAAGCATCGCACCCATGAGCGCACCCACAAACACTTCTACTTTTGCTATGTCTACCACATGGAACACTGTACCAGTGTACTTTGTGACTTCATCAAGGTAAGCTGAGAACAGCAAAAATGCCGCAAGTCCTGCACTTCCTACTGCATAACCCTTGGTAAGTGCCTTTGTAGTGTTTCCAATTGCATCCAGCCTTGCCGTGATTTTCTCTGCCTCTTTAGGTGCATCCCCACTCATCTCGTTGATGCCTCCGGCGTTGTCAGTTATCGGGCCAAATGTGTCCATCGCAAGGATGTAGGCGGCTGTTGACAGCATACCCATCGTGGCAATTGCAGTTCCATAGAGACCCCCATTTGGCAAGCCAGTAAATTCTCCGAGTTTGAAGGAGACAATGAGTGCAATACCCAGCACGATTGCTGGCAAGGCCGTGCATTCAAGTCCAACTGCAAAACCAGTGATTAT
This sequence comes from Thermoplasmata archaeon, assembly GCA_038874435.1. NCBI lineage: Archaea > Methanobacteriati > Thermoplasmatota > Thermoplasmata > Thermoplasmata archaeon. The sequence goes on along the minus strand of JAVZCK010000004.1, from coordinate 30,563 downwards.
GTTTGTGCCCGCACCTGTTCTTGATGCTTCAGCAATTTCCTTAACTGGCCTGTATTTCTTGTCAGTGTAATAGAGCGTGATGTAAACAATCGCAATGCTTGCCATTATTCCCACGATACCAGCAATGAAGAAGTTCAGCCAGTGTTCACCTAGCATTAGATATGTGGCGAGTCCAAAGAAAATCGCTGCAAAAGTTGCAGTAGCATAATAGCCCCTGTTAAGGGCATTCAATGGGTCTTCATTTCCCCGCAATCTTACAAGCATTATTCCTATCAGGGTTGCGAAAATACCGAACGCTCTTGCCACAAGTGGGAACATTATTCCATTTACTCCAAAGTATGGGAAAAGGGCAACACCAAGAATCATTGCACCGATGTTTTCTGCAGCAGTTGATTCAAACAGGTCCGCACCTCTTCCTGCACAATCACCCACATTATCACCGACAAGGTCTGCAACCACCGCAGGGTTTCTCGGGTCATCCTCTGGAATTCCTGCCTCTACCTTACCTACGAGGTCAGCTCCTACATCTGCTGCTTTTGTGTAAATCCCACCACCAAGCTGGGCGAAGAGAGCCACAAAGCTGGCACCGAAACCAAAGCCGACTATGAGGAAGGGCGTAACTCTTGGGTCGGAACCATAGCCATAGAGGTAATAGAGACCAGAAACTCCGAGCAAGCTCATTGCAACGACTGCAAAGCCAGTCACTGAACCCCCACGCAATGCAATTTGCAACGCTAGATTTGCATCCTTCCTTGAGGCCTGAGCCACCTTCACATTTGCTCTAACAGACACATACATTCCGAGATAGCCAGCAATTCCAGAACAAATGGCACCAAAGATGAATGCGCCTGCAATTTTTCCACCAAGAGCGAATCCTTCAGAAGAAAGTAAGCCCACAACGACAAAAATTATGACTGCAAGAATGGCTGAAAGCATGAAAATCGTGGAATACTGCCTTTTAAGGAAGGCATCTGCACCTTCTCTGATTGCATCTGCTACCGCTCTCATTTTTTCAGTGCCTGACGGTTGCTTGAGAACCCAGTATGCCATTCCAAAAGCTATGAAGAGCCCGAGAATTGATGCAATTGGTATTACTGCAATGAGTGGTGATTCTGCCTTTTTCTCGCCTACAAACACAGTGTCTGGGCTCATTGGAATCTCGTGGTCTTCCACAAACGCTCTTATCGTATATTCCCCATTGGTGGGAACTGTCCATGTGAAATTCAGTGAAGTTGTGGATTTCTTTGAAATGGTTATGGTTTCATTGAATGTCCAGTTCTCATTTGTAGTTCCAATCCAAAGTGTGAAATTCCGATGGATGATGTCGTTTAGACCCACATTGTTTATGGTCACAAGCAGGGTTACATGGTCGCCTTCAGTGAGAGCTGGTACTCTCTGGCCACCCTCGATCATAAATGCAATTTCCGCAGTCGCCTGAAAATCAGTTGCTTGCGCTGTGGAACTGGATGTTCCCAGAGCCATAAATAAACCCAAAACAATTGCCATTGCCATCAGGAGTTGCTTTTTCATGGTTTCACCGCACCCCGAACCGTATTTGGGATAAAAATGTTTTGGGCTTGTCCGAGTTCGCTTCTGGAAATGAAAGCTTAAGAACTCTGTCCCAGGATATGGTGCGCTGTGTCGAAAGTAGGAATCCGCCTGCTGCAGCGTAAAAAGATTATGGAAACTTGAGGAATTTTCTGCTATTACTAGAAACAATAATTAGACATGCCAAAACTAGCATCAAGAAGGAGAATGCTGTTCCCTCGTTGACAGGGCTTGAGAGTGGATACCAATCGCTCGCTCCTGCACCTCCATCTATCGGGTATGCAGCCGCACTACCCCAGCCATTCCCATCCCAATTGCTCCAATAATTACCCTCCTGCAAAGTATTGTCACACCAGTAGTTACCACCAACACTATCGTACGCCTGGCTGTTACCTGAAACCCCCTTGCCTGCACCGTTATTACCGATGAACCTGTTATGGTAAACGCAGTTTTCTTTTGAACCCATTATTATGCTCAGCCCATAGTTCCCATTGTTGCAAAACCAGTTATCCGTTATTTTGTTTTTTGATGAGTACTGCAAATAAACCCCATATTCGTTGTTAGAAGCATTATTGCCTGATATGGTAATGTTCCATGAGTATTCTAAATAAAGGCCGTAGTTATTATCAGTAACAGTGTTGTTTGTTATTGTGATGTTCCATGCGTTCCCCAAGTAGATACCATGGCTGTTCCCCGAGACATTGTTGTCTGTTATGTTAGTGTAACGGGAAAAAATAAGCAAGATACCAACAGAAGTATCCCTCACATTTAAACCTGTTATGGTCATATTCGTGCAATTCGCTAGAATAACTTGCCCAGCATCCGATGGCACCATCCCTGTGGTTTGATTTTTATAATAATAAACTGGCTTTCCATTTACTAGATTTGTTGTATCAATATTATGGGTATTCCAATGGGCTAGCTCATCGCCCCAAATCACAATTCCATCGTGGTGCATGGTGTTGTTAGTCAGTGTGTTGTTGCATGATTTATACAAGTAAATGCCTATGTAGTTACCTGCGGCATTGTTGGTCTTGATAAGGTTACTTATAGAATACTCAACATAGACACCATAGCTGTTGGAAGTAGCATTGTTATCCATTATGATATTATTGGGAGAGCACACCAAGTAGATACCATGAGTATTGTGGGAGACATTGTTGTTTATTATGGTAGTATGACTGGAGAAACCAAGTAAGATTCCAACAGAAGCATTGTCCACACTTAACCCACTTATAGTCATGTTTGTACAATTTGCGAGTATAACTTGCCCAGCATTTGATGGAACCGCACCAGATGTTTGGTCCTTATAATAGTAAACTGGCTTTCCATTTACAAGGTTTGTCGTGTTAATGTTGTGAGTGTTCCAATAGGAAACTCCCAGACCACAAATCATAATTCCATTGCCATACATAATGTTGTTTGTCAGCGTATTGTTACTTGAGTATTCGGTGTAGACACCATAGTCATTGCCCGATGCATTGTTATTTATTATGCTGTTATTGTTCGAATAACTCAAATATATGCCACTCCATGCGTTATCAGAAACCGTGTTGCTTGTTATGGTGTTGTCGTTGCTAAAGTAATCTAGAGAAATACCATTCTGGCAGTTATCTGTAACAGAGTTGTTGGTTATGTTGTTGCTATTACTTGAAACAAACAAATAGATGCCATTGCCCAAGTTATTATAAATCGTGTTGTTTGTTATGTCATTATTACTAGCTCCATACAAATAGAGACCGTAGTATGCGTTTACTGAGGCGGTGTTGTTTGTTACGGTGTTGTAGGTTGAGGCATCCAATAGGATGCCGTAGTTGTTAGCGGAAACATTGTTGTTGGATATAGTGTTGTAGCTGGAAAAACCGAGTTCAATAGCCACAGAGGATTTAGAGATATTCAATCCATTTACAGTCATATTCGTGCAATTCGCTAGAATAACTTGCCCTGCATCCGATGGCACCATCCCTGTGGTTTGATTTTTGTAATAATAAACTGGCTTTCCATTTACTAGATTTGTTGTATCAATGTTGTGGGTATTCCAATGCGAAAGAGAGCAACCCCATATCATGATGCTATTGTTCTGCATAATGTTATTTGTGATGATGTGATCGCTTGATGAATCCAGATAGATGCCAATCCAATTATCAAACACATTGTTGTGTGTTATGTTGTTTCTGGTAGAGCACACTGAACGAATTCCTGCACCGAAATTATTTGAGACCTTATTGTTTGCTATCTGGTTGTTTGAGGATGTAAAAAATATACCGTTCTCATTACCTGAGACATTGTTGTTTGTTATGCTGTTGCCATCGCTAGTCGAATCTAAATAGATGCCATGCCAACAATTGTAGAAAACTCTGTTGTTCATTATGTAGTTGTCAGTAGAAGCTTGCAAACCGATGCCATTCCATGAGTTGCCAAAGATATCGTTATAAGTTATATTGTTGTTATATGAGTAAACTAAGTAGATACCATAGTAGTTGCTAGTGACGTTGTTATTTGCGATTGTGTTGTTGCTAGAGGAACATAAATAGATGCCCTCTAAGCTACCTGAAGCATCGTTGCATATTATTGTGTTATTGCTAGATGAAAACAAATAAACACCATAGGAGTTCCCACTGAGTTTGTTGTTTTCTATCTTTCCATTTGTAACATTAATAAGTGCGATGCCAGAACCGTATGGATTATCTCCCGCTGCTGCACCATGAAGATAACAATCTCTAATGACAAAATACGCATTTGTGTTTTCTATCCAAATACAGTAGTTGCTACCATTTGCGTTTATATTCCATTTCTCTATTATATATGGGTCTGTGTGTGTTCCAGAGCCACCAACAACTCCATTTATGGCACTGAATCCTTCATTCCCATTTATGTAGATTTGTGCATGTGGGACGCCCTCAGTTTTAATTTCACTGAGTGATTCATCCACTGCCTTGGACTTATCACATTCACTATTCTGAATAATTTTCATTTCGCCAACATTTCTACTCTGACATATTAGAACTATAAGCATGTTGATCACAAGAATAATAACAATAAAAAAGACCAGAATTTTGCAGCAACTTTGCTCCTCTAAGTTTTGTTCTTTCTTTCTCCACTCCTCAGTGCCAAACAAACTCGTCACTCTATTTGTGGGGCGGCCGATATTATGTTCCCAATTTCTTCGCAGACCCCTCGGTGTAATTTTGCTCTTTAGATTCATCACACTTCTCACCATATCAAAAGATGCAATTCGAATATACAAACCTTTTTATGCGTTCTCTCTTACACTTCCTCCGATGCTGAAAGAGGCGATAGAAGCCATTGCAAGCGGCAAATTCGTTCTGGTATATGATGCAGATGATAGGGAACACGAAACCGATTTTGTCATCTGTAGCCAGTTTGTCACCCATGAGCATGTGAGGCAAATGCGGAAAGAAGGAGGGGGCTTAATCTGCGTTACAGTGCCACCTGAATTCTGGGAGGCAGTTGGACTTCCCTATCTTACGGATGTTCTTTCCAGATGCTGGAATGATTACAGTGTCCTCAAAGCCCTTGAACCCTATGACATTCCGTACGATGCAAAAAGCTCTTTTTCAGTAACAATCAATCACAGAAGAACTTTTACTGGGATTACTGATAGAGATAGAGCCCTTACAATCTCAGAATTTGGGAAATCTGTTGGTGAGTACTTCCGCCACCGCAAACCAGAAGAGAGCTTGAGGAATCTTAAAGCCAACTTTCGGAGTCCTGGCCATGTGCCATTGCTCAATGCGAGCAAGGGCTTGGTCACTAGAAGGCAAGGTCACACTGAACTTGCTACCGCACTTATGGTGATGGCAGGCGTTACCCCTTCTGCCGCAATTTGTGAAATTATGGCTGATGATGGCCATGCTATGAAAAAGGAGGATGCAAGGATGTTTGCAAAACAAAACGGTTTAATATTTGTTGAGGGTAAGGAAATTATAGAGGCATGGCGAAATGAAGGTCGTGATGGCTTCGGGCGTGTTTGACATTCTCCATCTTGGGCATGTCCACTATCTCAACGAGGCAAGGAAATTTGGGGATAAGCTTGTTGTCGTGGTGGCAAGGGATGTGACTGTGTTGAAAAGAAAAGGTCGTTTACCTATCGTGCCCGATTATCTCAGAGTCCAGATGGTGTCTGCCCTTAAACCTGTGGATGAAGCAATTCTTGGTGATACCGAGGACTTCTACAAAACGGTCGAAGCTGTGAAGCCAGATGTAATTGTGCTTGGCTACGACCAGAAATTTGATCCAAAGGAAATAGAGAGAGAGTGCGAAAAACGTGGGCTAATTGTTAAGGTTGAGCGAGCACCGCCGCTCTCCCACGACCTGCTTGCAACACGACGCATCATCCAAAAAATATTAGAGCGAGAAGGAGATAGGGGTAAGAAGATATGAAAATAATCGGGATTGCGGACACAACCTTCGCTAGATTTGACATGGCAAAGAGTGCAATTGAGGAACTTTCAGCCCTCGGCACTGGTTTCAGGATTGTGCGTTACACAGTTCCTGGGATAAAAGACCTTCCTGTTGCGTGCAAGAAGTTGTTTGTGGAGAAAAATGCAGACATTGTAATTGCCCTTGGAATGCCTGGTCCTAAACCAATAGACAAGCAATGTGCCCATGAGGCTTCCCAAGGTCTAATTGCAGTCCAGCTTGAGTTAATGAAACACATAATTGAGGTTTTTGTGCATGCTGATGAGGCAAAAGATGAACGAGAGCTTGCCTGGCTTGCAGATAGAAGAGCAAGGGAGCATGCAAAGAATGCATATCTCCTAATTTTTAAGCCGGAAGAACTCACGAAAAATGCTGGAAAGGGCTTACGCCAGGGATTTGAAGATGAAGGTGAAATCGCACTGAGGTGAAAATGAATGAAAAAGAAGGAAAGAAAAGGGATAAAATGTGAAATTGCGGCCCAACCAGAATTGATAGAAGATATCTATCCCAAAATTCTAGACACTCTGAAAAAAGAGGACATTCCATATTTGATGGGTTATCTGCCAGATATAGACAAACTTACAAGGGCATCCCTTTCAGACCCTGACAACTGGCCCCACTTTCTTGATGTCCTACTCAGAGTGAAACCTAAGCTTGTTTATGTGAACCCCTGGGAGTTTGATGAGGATTCAATAGAGAGACTTGCGGATTTTGTGATTGGCGAAGAACTAGAATCACTTAAGAAGAAAAAAATAAATGTGAAACCAGAAAATTTAGAGAGGGTGAGAGAAAAAATAGTCAAGCTCATCAAAAAGAAATACAAACAATACTATGAGAAGTACGAACGACTCACAATTTCCTATGTAATGGAAAATGTATTCCACAACATTTCTATCATTCCCCAGTGGGCCGAGAACATGTTCTTTGACGCAATAGGGGAAGCAGAGAAGCTTTTTGGACCGATAAAGAAGCGATGCGAAAGTGTGAAAACAGATGAGGAGGAAACCGATGGAGATGTCAGGAGACCAAAACTCCACGAAATTTACAGGTAAATTAGGAATGAAATAGGAGGAATAAAAATGCCAGAAAAAATAAGAATTGGAATAGTGGTAAGCGAGTTCAACTACGACATCACAATGATGATGTTGGAGCGGGCAAAGGCGCATGCAGAGTTTCTTGGCGTGGAGATTGCAGAGGTTGTGACTATGCCAGGTGTGTATGACATGCCAATTGCTGCAAAAAAATTGCTGAAAAGGAAGGACATTGATGGTGTGGTTGCACTGGGTGCAGTGATAAAGGGCGAGACCGACCATGACCAGATAATTATGCAGAATGCAGCAAGAAAGCTTGCGGACTTGAGTGTGGAGTTTGAGAAGCCAGTAGGACTTGGAATTTCTGGTCCAGGAATGACACGCTTGCAGGCAGAGGACAGAATTGAAAATGCAAAGAACGCTGTGGAAAGTGTAGTAAAACAGATACGGGCTTTGAAGGGCATGGATAAGTGATTTCATGCTTTTCGGGAATGCAAGAGTGCTGCGGGAAGATGGTTCAATAGCCAGGGACTGGGCCGTAGCAGTTCAGAATGGCGTGATTATTGAGGTTGGAGACACTGCAGCACTCAAGCAGAAGCATGCGGGAGAATTCCATGATTGCAAGGGCAGAATTTTAATGCCAGGGCTTATTTGTGCCCACACCCACATCTACAGTGCCTTCGCTAGAGGAATGAGTGTTAAAGGCAAGCTCACAGATTTCCCTAACATTCTAAAAAACCTCTGGTGGAAACTGGATTCTGTGCTAGATAGAGAAGCGGTGGAGTTTTCTGCCTGGGTTTCACTTATTGAGGGCATCAAGCACGGCACCACAACTTATTTCGACCATCATGCCAGCCCGAAATTTATCACTGGCTCCCTTGACACTATTGCGGGTGTTGCAGCCAAACTTGGAGTGAGAGCAAACCTCAGCTATGAAATCACAGACCGTTATGGAGAGGCAAAGGCGGAGGAGGCAATTAAGGAAAATGAGCAATTCGTGAAAAAGCAAACTCCAATGCTCTCAGGCACGATTGGAATTCATGCCTCTTTCACAGTTTCAGATGCCACGCTTGAAAGGATTAGAAAAGTAAAGGATGCAAGTGGGGCAGGGGTTCACATCCATGTGGCTGAGGACAAGGTTGACCAAAGGGATGCAAAAGAAAATTACGGCATGAATGTGGTCTCTCGCCTTGAAAAATTCGGATTGCTGGATTCCAAAGCGCTCTGCATCCACTGTATTCATTTAAGCGAGAGCGAAATCAAAAAACTGCATCATGCGGGTGCAAATGTAGTCCATTGCCCAGAATCAAATATGAACAATGCAGTGGGTTACCCGAAAATTCCCCTTATGTTGAAAAAGGGATTAAAGGTTTATCTTGGGACTGATGGTTTCACCCATGATATGTTTACGGAGGCAAAGGTCTGCCATATTTTCCACAAATTTGCAAATGCAAACCCCTGCGAAATGCCCGCGAGCACTGTGTGGGAGATACTCACCAGAAACACAGAACTGGCTGAGAGATTTTTTGGCGTGAAACTTGGGAAAATTGCGAAGGGATACGCTGCAGATTTCATCCTTCTTGATTACCATAATTACACAGATATCAGTCCTCAAAACCTACCATGGCACTTTATTTTCGGAATGGGTGCCTCCTACATAAGAGATGTAGTTGTGAACGGAAAGGTTGTGCTCAGAGAGGGAAAACTTGAAGGTATAGATGAGGAGAAAATCTTGGAGAAAAGTATAAAAATCTCTAGGAAAATCTGGGAAGAGGTGAATTCATGAAAGAGATTGATTTGAGTGTGGAAATAGCCGGCTTGAAGTTCAGGAACCCTGTGATTCCTGCTGCTGGCCCTCCAGTTAGAAATGGAGATGCAATACTGAAGTGTGCAAAGGGCGGTGCTGGTGCAATAGTGACCAAGACAATTTCTATAAAGGCAGCAGAGGTGCCAAGACCCTGTATGGCAAAGACAAAGGCAGGGTTTTTGAACACTGAGCTGTGGTCTGAATTACCGCCAGAACAATGGATTGAGAAAGAATACAAAATTGCAAAGAATTCCAAACTTCCCTTAATAATAAGCTTGGGCTACACCGCAGAGCAAATTGCTGAGCTTGCGCCGAAGGTGAAACAATATGCCGATGCGCTGGAACTCTCCACCCACTATTTAGGAAGTGACACAAAGCCAATAGAGAATGCAATCAAGGCGGCAAAGGAAACTGGATTGCCAGTAATAATTAAGCTCTCTCCGAATGTACCAGACATTAAACTGTTTGCAAAGGCAGCTGTAAGCGCTGGTGCTGACGCAATTACTGCGGTTAACTCCTTTGGACCAACATTTGGAGTTGACATAGAAACAGGAATGCCCTACATGGGAAGCAGGGAATTCTATGGCTGGCTTTCTGGTGGTGCTATAAAGCCAATTGCGCTGCGATGCGTCTATGACATCGTGAGAACTGTAAATGTGCCAGTTATTGGAGTAGGTGGTGTGGAGTCAGGGAATGATGCAGTTGAGTTTATTATGACGGGAGCCAGTGCTGTGGGTGTTTGCACTGCTGCAATTTTACAGGGTCCAAAGGTATTCGGGAAGATTGCTGGTGAGATTGCTGAATTCATGGCAAGAAAGGGCTATTCATCTGTTGAGGAAATGCGGGGCTTAGCATTGAAAAACATGCAGAAACTGGAGTTCCGCACATATCCAGTGCCACCGAAAATTGATGAGGAAAAATGCATTGGTTGTGGGTTGTGTGCAATGAGCTGCCCTTATCAGGCGTTGAGCATTGTTGAAAAAGTTGCCAAGGTAGATGTGGAAAAATGCTTTGGCTGCGGGCTTTGCATGAGCAGATGCAGAGAAGTGGGTGTGAATGCCATCAGATTTTGAGAAAGTAACTCCATGTGGCAATGTGTGTGCCTGGTGCCTTTATTTTAAATGGGGTAGATGTGGGGGCTGCAGGCGGGGTTATTGTGGAGGCAGGAAAACTGAGTGCCCGATAAGGGGCTGTGCCTCCAAAAGAGGGATGCAACACTGTTCTGATTGCAAGGACTTCCCCTGCATGCTCACCTATGCATACTACGCACACATGACTAAATGGCTGGATACGCTGAAGGAAGAAAAAAAGAAAGTGCTGGGGGCGAAATAAATGCTTAGAATTTACAATACCTTGAGCCAGGAAATCGAACCATTTGAGCCGATTGAGAAGGAGCATGTGAGAATGTATGTCTGCGGGCCCACTGTCTACGATTACTGTCATGTGGGTCATGCCCGTTCTTATGTCTGTTTTGACATAATTAGGAGATACCTTGAATTCAAGGGTTATAGAGTTACCTTTGTGCAGAATTTTACAGATGTGGATGATAAAATTATTGCGAGAGCAAATGAGACGGGGGTTGAACCGGGAAAACTTGCAGAGAAATTTATCTCTGCCTTCTTTGAAGATATGCACAAACTGAAGGTTAAGCCAGCTACACACTACCCAAGGGTGACAAAGCACATTCCAGAAATAATTTCAACAATTCAGAAGCTTGTTGCCGATGGCTATGCCTATGAGTCAAATGGCAGCGTGTATTTCAGTGTTAAAAAAGCAAAAGAGTTTGGGAAGCTCTCAAAACAGTCCCTTGAAAACATGAAAACGCTCGAAGTCAACGAGGATAAGCAGGAGCCCTGGGATTTTGCGTTATGGAAAAAAGCAAAGGAAGGCGAGATTTTCTGGGAAAGTCCATGGGGGAATGGAAGGCCAGGATGGCACATTGAATGCTCTGTCATGTCCATCAAATACCTGGGCGAGAGTTTTGACATTCATGGTGGAGGACTGGACCTTGTGTTCCCGCACCATGAGTGCGAGATTCTGCAGGCAGAGGCATACACAGGCAAGCAATTTGTAAAATACTGGATGCACAATGGATTTCTCACAATCAACAAGGAAAAGATGTCAAAGAGCCTTGGAAATTTCTTCACAATTCGTGAGGTGCTTGCAAGATACGAGCCCGATGTGCTTCGCTTTTTCATTGCATACGCCCACTACCGCTCACCCATTGACTTTTCTGATGCTGCCCTTGACGAAGCAAAGGCCGCCCTGAAGCGATTGCGGACTTGCTATACTAACATTCTTACTGCCCTTGAAAAAGGGGAGTTTGGAACTGAAGTTGTAGATGTGGAGAACTTTCGCCAGAAATTTATTGAGAGAATGGACGAGGATTTCAACACGAGGGAGGCAATTGCTGTCCTTTTTGAACTTGTTTCAGCACTCAATGAAAAGTTGGAAAAGCTGGATATGAACTCGCTTGCATTAGCTCTACATTTCTTTGATGAAGTTTCTAACATCCTTGGGATTGATTTCGAGAAGGAAGGGACAGCAGACAAATTCATTGAATTGCTTGTTGAGTTGAGAACTGACGCCAGGAAGCGAAAGGATTGGGCTACAGCGGACAAAATAAGGGAGAGCTTGAGGAACTTAGGTGTGGAAATAGAAGACACTGCGGATGGCACAAAGTGGAAATATGTCTGATGCCCTGTTGAAAGCAACGCTGCTCTGTGCTGGGAATGTAAAACTTGAGGCAAAACTTCCCCCCGGGTATGTCTGCAGAGATGTTGCTGGACCACACGGTGAGCAAAAAACCGTTTTTATGGAATTCGGGAGGCACAGAGTAAAGTTGGGCATTGGGGCTTCGCAGTTCAGAGTTGCTGAGGAAAACGGAAAATTTTTTCTGTTTGAGAACGAAAAAAAAGTTACAGCAATATCTTTCCTCAAGCCAGTTTTTCATGCGCCAGAGATGGCATTTTTCAACCTTCTCGATTGGTGCCAATACAACTGCAGTTTTTGCAATCTCCCGTATGGAAGCAAGCATGTTGTGTGCGTTGAGAAATATGTTGAGCTGATGCGAAGAAAAGCAGGAGAAATTCGCAGCATTGCAGTGACTTCTGGCGTTGGAGAGAACGATGTAGATGTGAAACTGATGAAAGCGTTTGTAGAAGCAGCAAGAAAAGAATTTTCCATGCCAATAGGTGTGGAACCTTTTGTGAGCCAGAAGAAACAGATTGAAGAATTGCATGAAGCAGGTGCAACTGAAATAAAGATAAACATTCATTCGTTTGATAAGCACGTGCTGGAGAGAGAATGTCCTGTATTCCTTCGAGACACACTATCTCTGCTTGAGCATGCAGTGAAGGTTTTCGGAGAAGGAAAAGTGACAACAAATGTGCTTGTGGGTTTGGGCGAAAGCCAAGAGGGTTTACTTGATGGAATTGAAAAACTTGCTTTCATGGGTGTTATTCCCAACCTCAGGCTTGTGCGTGGCAGAGGTTCCATTTCGCCGCTTTCCCTCCTTCAGATGGCTGAGGCACAAAAGAAAATTCTGATAAAATCTGGGCTAAAACCCGACATGGAAACAATGTGCCTGCGATGCAAGAGCTGCGACATTGTGCCCGAATGGGATTTGTAAAAAGAGAGTAAAAGAGGATGTGGGAATTTTTCATTTTATAAGTGAAACCAGACGTACTCCACATTTTCTGGTATTTTCTCCATAAGCTCTTCTAAAAACCTCTGCGTTGTACCCTCAATCTCTGTGTCCATTTCATAAAAAGCACTCCTTAATTCCTCCATATTCACTATCATATTTTCTTCGTCTTCAGCCGTGCTTCTTAATCTCCCTCGGAGTAAAACAAAGTCCTTTTGCTTCACTTCAACCATATATGCTTTCACAATGATTGCACACATAACTTTCCTCCTCCTATCGAATGCCTGAAAAATTCTTCCTCAAGTTTGTCCTGTCTAACTGAACTTTCATATAACTGGATGACCAGATCATAATCTTTATAGTCAAACCTTTCCTTAAATTGTAAATATGGCTCTTTCTCTAATTTCGCTAAAACCTTCTTTCGGTAATGGGGAGGACCAATTATTAAGAAATTAGTGTTGAAATACAACAATTGCAAACATCTGTTTAAAGCTTCTGAAAGAGTGTTAATTGAGTCCACTACTTCAAGTGCATACACTGGGAATTGAAAACCCTCTTTGTTGAACCAAATCACATCTACTTTCTTGATAATTTCAATTATTTCTGGATATGTAAAAGGGGGCACATCTGGTAATGTAACAAGGTCTTTCAAAAAGATCTTATCCTTGAACAACGCGAATTTATCTGGAGTGTAAACATGAAATCCCTTATATTTCCCAATCGTCAAACAAATTCCTTCAATATAGGGATGCATCCTTTCCTTTTCTCGCATGGTAGGTTTCGGTTCTTCCACATACTCTTTTAACGCGTATATTCCCAGACCTATTCTTTTAAAATTTCTATTGTGTCCGAGTTCTCTATTTATAACACCTCTAATTCCAGCTTTCCACTCCCTACTAGATTTAGCTGCAGGGTAGAATTTTTCTATGTTGTTATAGATTTGATCTAATGTTGCTACCCCTCCCAATTCTTTAAGGACGTTTGTTATAGCTTCCACTTTAGTTCCCATATTCAATTTCACCGCTTTACCAAATATCCTCGTGCTAATATCCCTTTCCATCACACAAAAATAAAAAATTATAAAAAGGTTTAGAGGGTGAAGTTCACTGCGGTGTTGCCGTCAAACTGCATTGGAGCATCCTGTCCGCGTGCATTGTACTGGGTGTATGCCCAGCTGAAGCATGATTCCATCGTGGTAAAGCCCTGTCCGATGAGGCCTTTCTCAAGGAACCAGTATGTCCATTTGCCGTTCTGGTACTCTGGCACATCATACCCATAGCCCCTTGGCCCGCAGGTGGTTGTCATGTAAACATTTGCAGCATTGCTGTTGCTCATGATTTCATTCATGCCTCCGCTATTGCAGTGGTCAAGGAAGATGAAGACCTTAGCAACTGCCGAAGCAAACAGGTTCTTCAGCTCTATGTCCGTGATGACACCGTCCTCGCCGTTCTCGCCCGCATTCATGTCCCACATGCAGAGCACCTGCATTCCCGAAATAGTGGTCCCATGTCCGCTAGAGACAAAGGCAATTATGTCATCACCGTCAGCAGCAGCTACCATGCTCTGAATTGCTGCCTTCACATTGGATTCCTTTGCAACGCCATCAAACCTGAGATATGTAGAGGTATGGTCTCCGTAAACTTTCACGGTGTAGCCATGTGCGTTTAGATAGCTGTACCAGTCATTTGCATCCTCGTCGCAGTAGGATAGGTCACTTATTGCCTTGTAATCTGAGATACCAACGACAACCGCATATCTCTTCACAATGCCATCGCCTGGTGAGGGCGGCGGTGGCGGAGGCGGTGGTGGCGTCGGCTTCTTCAGTGGGGCGTAGGAGCCACCAACAATTGCTTTCTCATTTACGGGCTGGGCAGTTGCAGGCAGAGCTATAACGCTGAACGCAAGAGCCAGCACAAGCACGCCTGTTCCAAAGACAAACAGTTTTCTCTGTAGCATTCTGTCACCAATCAATACATATGGATTTTCTGGTATTTAATGTTTTTCAACGACCGAAGTAAAACCTTTTATCCCACCAATATTTCCGCTCTTTCGTGATTAGCATGTTTGAACGCAGTTTACAATTGATGAGTGCTGACAAAATCCGAAAGCTCCAGGAAAGAAAGATGAAAAAGATTGTGAACTACGCCTATAGAAGAGTGCCTGTGATAAAGCAGAAATTCAAGGCAGCAGGTATAACACCTGACAGCATAAAAAGAATTGAGGATGTGGCAAAGATTCCGTTTACAACAAAGGAGGATTTTGCACAAAATTACCCATTCGGACTGATGGCTGTGAACCCTGAGAAAATTGTAAGAATCCATGCATCTTCCGGCACCACTGGAAAACCAAAGGTTGTTTATTACACAAGAAAAGACCTCGAAACCTGGACAAGATTAATGGCACGGCTCTACGACTGTGCTGGTATTACACCAAAAGACATTGTCCAGAACATGTATGGTTATGGGCTTTTTACTGGAGGACTTGGGTTCCATTATGGGGCTGAAAGAATAGGTGCGATGGTTGTGCCTGCGGCAACTGGAAACACCAAACGCCAGATTATGCTGATGAAGGACTTTGGAACTACCGTAATTGCTTGTACTCCTTCTTACGCACTCTACCTCTGTGAGGCAGTCAGGGCAGAAGGACTTGACCCGAGAAAGGACTTGCGAATCCGTGTTGGACTTTTCGGTGCCGAACCATGGAGTGAAGAAGCCAGAAAGAAAATCCAGGATACATTTGGAATGCTTGCAATTGATTGTTATGGCATGTCAGAACTTTATGGGCCAGGCGTTGCCTGTGAATGCCCCGAGCAAAATGGACTGCATGTCTGGGGAGATGAATTTTACATTGAGACGATAAATCCTGAGACTGGAGAGGTTCTTGAGGAAGGGAAGGAAGGCGAGCTTGTGGTGACAATGCTCAACAGGGAGGCGATGCCAATTCTGAGGTATCGGACAAGAGACCTTGCAAGAATTGTTTGGGAAGAATGTGAGTGTGGAAGACAACATCCTAGGATAATGAGAATCAAAGGCAGGAGCGATGACATGCTCATCATCGGTGGCGTGAATGTATTCCCGAGCCAGATAGAACATGTGCTCATGCAGATACCCGAACTTGCGGAATTCTACCAAATTCTTGTAACCCATGACAAACTAGACCGTCTCAATGTCCAGGTTGAGCTAAAGCCAGAGATTGCAACAAAGAAGGACTACGACCTTGGAAAACTGAAGGCGAGAGTTGAAAGTGATTTGCTCAGTGTTTTGAGCATTCATGCAAATGTAGAATTGATGCAACCAGGCACACTGCCAAGAGTTGAGGGTAAGGCAAAACATGTGATTGACCTCAGAAAAAAGGAGTGAAAGCATGTTTTTCAACAAAAAATACGAAACAATGAAGAGGGCAGAACTGGATAGATTGAAACTGAAAAGGTTGAAGGCAGTTGTTCGGCAGTGCTACAAGGTACCTTTCTATAGGAATGCAATGAAGGCATCAGGTGTGAGGCCAGATGACATAAAGAAACTCAAGGACATAAAAAAATTGCCTTTTACTACAAAGGACAACCTGCGAGAATCTGCACCTTTCGGGATGCTTGCCGTGAAACTGGATGAGTGTGTAGAACTCCATGCCTCATCAGGCACAACAGGTGTGCCAGTAACTGTGTGCTACACTCGAAACGACTTGGAAGTATGGAGCGAGGTGATGGCCAGATGCCTTGTGATGGCGGGCATGACAAAAAAAGATATTTTCCAGAATCCAATTCCCTACGGAACTTTCACTGGAGCTTTTGGATTCCACTATGGGGCACAGAAAGTGGGCGCCCTGGTAATTCCAAGTGGAATGGGACAAAGTGAACGGCAGATTCAATTGATGAAATACTATGGTACAACCTTCATCTCTGGTGTGGTCTCCTATGCTGCCCATCTTGGCCAGGTGGCACTCAGCATGGGAATTAACCCAGCAACCGAGCTGAAGGTAAGGCGAGGAATTTTTGGTTCGGAGATGTTTACACCTGGCTTGAAGAAGAAACTTGCGGAGTTGTGGAATATGGATGTTTATGACATTTATGGACTCACTGAAATGTGTGGACCTGGCGTTTCAACTGACTGTCATATCCATGATGGCTTGCATCTTTGGGAAGACCATTTCTTTGTAGAATGTGTTGACCCGAAAACAGGTGAGGAAGTGGAAAAGGAGGAGTATGGAGAATTGGTGCTTACCACTCTCACAAAAGAAGGTATGCCCATCCTTCGTTTCAGAACACATGACCTGGCTTTCCTTTACGATGTGAAAAAATGCGAGTGCGGTAGAACCCACATAAAGCATAGTCAGATAAAGGGAAGAACTGACGACATGATAATCATTAGCGGGACAAATGTGTTCCCAGGACAGATAGAGCATGTGCTGATGCAAAATGAAAAGGTAGGGCTAAATTACCGGATTGTGATTGGAAAGAAGGGAGATATGGACAAACTCAGCGTAGAGGTGGAGAGCAAGGAAAAGCTAAGCGAAGAGGTGAAGCAGGAACTTGAAAAGAAATTGCAGAATGAACTCAAACTTGTGCTCCTTTTAACACCTGAAGTGAAGATTCTGGAGCCAGGAACGATTCCAAAGGACACAATCAAGGCGAAACGGGTGATTGATAACAGGTGATGAAAATGAAGATGGACAGAGATTTTGTGATTTTTCTTCTAGTCACGCTGGCGATTTTAGTCAGTGCTGTAATTTACACAGGAGTGACGCTTGCACTCTTTCCTCTAATCCTTGTTTTTCTCGGCATAATAATGTTTCGGCAGAGCGGAGCAACAATGGCAGTAATTGGCTGGATTGTGGCTCTCGTGCTCGCAGTCACTTACTTCCACACAGGCATAGATGTTGCCCTTGCTGCCTCGCTCTATGGCATAATTAAATCGTTTGGAATTACTATCGCTGTGCTTTTCACAATGTATCTCATTTTTCTGATGAAGGAGGCAAACGCCCTCGATGTAATTTCTGCTGCAATAAAAAGGGTTGCCACCACTAAAGAGGAGCAGGCAATCTTTATTGGCGTGGGATTTGGCTCGTTTGTCACATCGCTGGGTGTCGTGACACCTTCCCTTTTCCCTCCGTTGCTAGTTGCAATGGGCTTTGACCCGTTTTCCGCTGTCTCCATTGCCGTGCTTGGCTACAACGCCACCACTTCCTTCGCATTGCTCTCAATTCCAGTAACGCTACCCGCTTCACTGTTCGGCATAGACCCAGTGCTCCTTTCCTACAAAATCTGCCTCTATCTACCAGTACTCTCAACCCTAATTTCGTTTGCAATGCTCTACATGATTGGTGGTTTTGAATCGGTAAGAAAGGGCTGGTTTTCCGCAATTGTGTCTGGGATTTCCATAGGCATTTCAGCCCTTGTTTTTGTGCTTGCCGGTGCACCTGTGCTTCTCATAGGTGTACTTGCTGGTGCCTTCACAATGTTTGTGCTTTACATTCTCTCTGCCTCAAAGCACACAAGTTCTGAAAAATTTGACACGAGAAAATTCCTCTGGGCAATCTCGCCATGGCTCGTGCTAATTGCGTTTGCACTGGTGATAAGCGTGCCCCAGGTTACTCAGATACTGAAGGCAGTGGATGGCCCTGCGTTCTACATCTATGATAAGCCAGTTGATTTTGATGTGCTGATTCAAATTTACACCTGGATTTTCCTTGCTTGTTTGATTGCAATTCCGTTGCTAAAATTGAAGTCAGGACAGGTAAAGAAGGTGACAAAACTCTGGGCTGGTAGAATTCTCCAGCCGTTCCTGGCTTACTCACTCTTCTTTGCAATTGCCTACATAATGGCTTGGAGTGCAATGCATGTGGTAGATGGAAAACTTGTGCCCGGTGATGCCTACAATGACTTTAACATGAATGTTATCGTTGCAAGTTCCCTTGCCTCTGTGTTCGGGGCCTCTTTCGTCTATGTAGCTGCCTGGCTTGGGCTCTTTGGCGCAGTTGTGGGTGGTAGCGAGGCGAGTTCAAATGTGATGTTCTATCCAATCCAGAAAAACATAGCTCAGAAAATTGAGTTGACTGACAGCCAGTTCCTGACAACCTATGCTGCACATGCAAATGGTGGCGGAATAGCAAGTGCAATAACGCCTTCAAAAATCAACAATGCAGTGGTAACAATAAACGGTGATGCCTCACTGGAAAGCAGAGTGATGCAGAAGCATTTGGTTGCCGTGGTTCTCATAACAATAATCACTGGGATTCTGAATGCGCTGTTCATTGCCTGGAATCTGTGAGTTAATACACCCGGAGGTATGCAGAAGCTAGAAGCCCTCCCACAAACATAAGGATGCCAAAGAGAGTTAACCCGAAACCAATGTTCCATTCGTACTGGCTTTCTAGCATGTATCTATCTCTTGCAATCCCTTTCATAAATGTGGAAAATCTTGTGACATACGGCATTGGTCTGACTGCAGGGCCCCTCCCTGTAAAACCCCAGGACGCAGTGCCGAAGGCAAGCTGAGCAATGGCTGCAATGATAAAACCAGCAAACAAAAAGATGCCTGCAAGCATTGTGCTCTTCAGCATCACGCATAGCAGAAACACACCAATTGAGGCGAAAATCCAGAGAAAAAACCAAACCACTAGTACTTTGTTCATAGTATTGTTATATGCATTGGAAAATAATAAATATTTTGACCGCTTAAAATCAGGCAATGTTGGTGATTACATGAAACCACAAATTGGTAGGATAACAGGAGGTTTGATTGGAATTAGTTTGCTATTAAATGCGAACATGAGTATTGCCACTGAAAACGATGATGTAGTATGCCTCCTTTCCTTCCTTTTGTTTTATCTCACTGGAGGGATACTAATAGGCCTTTTTATTTACAGGGACATTGAAGATAGAGGATTGGATGGACTAATCTGGATAGTTGCTAGCATTCTTTTTCCATTTGTCACCTATCCGCTGTACTTCTGGTTCTTCTTTACAGAGAGATATCCTAAAATTGAGTGGGAGGTCGAGCGGAAAATAGGTAGAAACAGGACGGAAAAGGGTTCCCTGCTTCTCGGATTTGGTTTTCTTATCTATGCCGTTGGATTTTTCCCGCCATTTCTGGACCTCTCTACTACACCTGGATTGCTTACTGCAATATCCACTACTATTGGACTGCAGAGCATCGGCGTTCTAATTGCGGTTGCAGGTGTGCTTTTTATTGTCGCAGGACGAAGAGCATATTCGGAAGTTCATCAGAAGCGAGTAGCTATTGGAGGTATTTTTTTTGCCGTGTGGGTAATCTCTTCGATGTTTGTTTCTATTCTCCTGTTTGATATCATGCGTCAGTGCTTCATCATCCAAAACAATCCTCCATTTACTCAACTCACGACGCTCGTTTCAATATTATACTTAGGTAGTGTTTTTGTTTTCTGGTCTACCTCCGTGCTTCTCCTAAGTGCAATCTTATCAGACCTACGACGAAAACTTCTCTTCTTAGCCATAATTCCTGGTATCCTTAGCGCCATTCTATGCTTACAACTCATGAACTCTCTATTCCATATGCTTGCAGCAGGGCCAAGTTTTGCAACCAACTCCTCTCTTTCTCTTGCGACATACCAGTGGATTATATGGGGACTTATGTGCTTTTTTGGTATGCTCTTAATGGGTGCTTGTTTGGTCGTCTCAAGAAAAGACTCATAACCTTGGAGCGCTTTGAACACCTTCCAAAAATTTGATATAGGAAGGATGCATTATTTTTTGTATGAAATCTGGAGAACTTTATCAGGGCAAGCGTGCCGTTCTGATAATAATCATCGTCGGTTTTCTTGCAACAACCACTCTGAATATGAAGGCTACAGCAAGTGTATCCCCAGTTATGCCCTGGAATGGTGTGTTCGATTTTGTCCCACCGATAAACAAGCCAATAATTCTTACACAACCTGATGGAAGCAGTTTCGAGGCATACCTTACAGGTGCTGAGATTGGCGGGAAACTGGAGCACAATGGCTATACTGTTGTCAGGGATGCAGATGGCTACTGGAAATACGCAGAGAAAACAAGGCAGGGACTGGTACCTGGTGGAATTGTGGGCAGTGATTTACCACCAGCAGAAAAAGGGATTGGAAGAACAGCAAGCATCTGGATTGGAGATAGTAAAGATGTGAGAGAGAACCTCTTTTCTTACCTTTACCAGCACCGTAGCAGTGGCCAGGCAAAGTATGTGGCCTTGCTGATGGATTTCACTGATTGCAGTTTTGTGCATGACAGCACTTACTTCCAGAATATGCTATCAAGCCTAAACACATTCCCATCAGGCTCTCTCAGGGAATTCTACCTTGAAAACTCATTTGGTGCCTTTGACCCAGTTATTGATGTGTATGGTGTATTTCATTCAAATCACACAATGAGTTATTATTCCTGGGATTCTGGCAGATATGTGGATGACATGCTTGAGGAAATTCTTCCCCAGGCTGATGCCGCAGTGAATTTCTCGAATTATGACAACGATGGTGATGGCTATGTAGATATGGTAATTGTGATTCATGCTGGACCAGATGCTGCTGCAACCGCCAACACTGCAGAGCACATTTGGTCTCATGCTTCCTGGGCATCTCTGCAAACAAACGATGGCGTTTACCTTGGGGCCTGCAATACTGGTCCAGATGTTGATGCTGCAATCGGTGTTTATGTCCATGAAATGGGCCACAGCATTGGCGAGATGGATTTCTATGATACTACTTACAAATCAATGGGGACTGGAGATTGGGATGTGATGGCTGGTGGCTGCTGGTATGGAAATCCCGCAGGCTCAAATCCGCTTCACTTCAACCCCTACTCAAAAACTCACCAGGGCTGGATAACCCCGACTTACATTTCTCAGAGCCAGGTCGTGAACTTACAGCCAAGAGAAATTGCAAAATCCCTTATCCAGATAAACATCTCAGGCACCCAATGGTTCTATGTTGAATACATCACCACAAACTGCGGTGCCAAATTTGATCGCCTGGCACTCGCAAGTGGTGCAATAATCTGGCATCTGGACACTTACGGCTCTCAGACAAATCCAGCAAGGTATTTTCTGGATGTAGAGGAATTTGATGGGAGAGATGGGACCCAGGAGTTGCAGCTTAACCTGAATCGCGGAGAACCAACAGACCTCTGGAGTGATGACACAACTGGAATGAGCGATGCTACATCCCCAAACTCTTCTGCCAACTCCCCTTACACCAAATCTGGAATTGTTTTTGCAAACTTTTCAAAGCCAGGCAATACCATAACTTTTGAGGTTTACTTCTCTCCAACATCGGACATTGCAGTTGATAAGCCAGTTCTTGATGAACCCTGCATTTACAACACAACTGTAAACATTTCAGCAAGGATTTACAACAATGCACCAACATCTGTAAGCAATGTGAATGTATCGTTTTACGCAGGCAACATTTCCCAGGAAAATCTTCTTGGTAATGCAACAATCTCCTCAATTTCTGGCTACGGAAATGCCACTGCAACAATTCAGGCAACAATGCCAAGATGGGGCGATTTTGAAATCTGGGTTAAAGCGGACATGTCTCAATCAGAAGTTACGAAATCAAACAACATTGCAAAAGGCATCTGGAAAATTTATGAGAGAAAAGGACAGATTTTAATTGTCGACGATGATGATGGCTTTGAATTTGAAAGAACCTACCAAGGGATTCTTGATACACTTGGTTATTCCTGGAATACTGTAAAAAATCATGCTACAGCCAGTTTAATGCAGAGCTATGATGCAGTTTTCTGGGAATCAGGTTCAACGGGACGAATGCAGGGGCAGCTCACCCTCACAGATATTGCGGAGTTGAAAACTTATCTGAACAACGGTGGAAAAGTCTGGTTTTCTTCTCCAAGAATTGCTGGGGGGCTTGGAAGCACTTCTCAGGCACAGCCAGGCGTTGACCCTGTGTTCTTACGTGACTACCTCGGAGCAATGTTTGATAGAACCTTGCAAACCTCTGGTGGGACTGCTACAGGGACAGGTGAATTGATGACTGGAGTTACTCTAAATCTCTTGCCAGTTCCAGGGAGGCAGATGTACGATGTGGTAAACCTTGGTGTGAGTTCATACGGTGATGTCCTCCAGATTTTTATTGATGGCAACACTGGTAAATACATAGGTACATGCGTGAATGGCAGCATTTACAACTTTAAAACCGTGTTTACTGGCTTCAATATAGTGCAAGTAGAGAATGCAAGTGGGGCAGTGGAAGTAACTGCGAGAATTCTCAACTGGTTTGGGGTTTCAACGATAAAGATGGATAGAAAAAGTTATACCCAGCTTGAAACAATAGCGACAGTTACGGTCCGTGATTGGAAGAAAAATGTGGATTCTGGAGTTGCTGAAACGGTAAGTGTGCTGGTGAGAAGCGAGAGTGAGCCAGGTGGTGAGGCACTCACACTCACAGAAACAGGGCCAAATACTGGTGTTTTCATTGCCCAGCTCCAGTTTTCTGCAACGGATGCCACTGGTGTGCTTAAAGTGGCATACGGTGATGTGATAAATGCAAGTTATTATGACAGTGTTGCGAATGCCGAGCGATGGGATATTGCTTTCGTGGAAAGTCTGGACAATGTTCCACCAACAATTGAGCACACTCCTGTAACAATTGCCTTCAACAACACAGAAATAACCGTAAATTGTTTTGTTTCCGACAATGCGGGTATAGTGAATGTCACCCTTTACTACAGAGTGCATGGGACATCCAGCTTTGTGGCAGTTCCAATGATCTATGGAAATGGAGGATACACTGCAACGATTCCTGCAGCCTCAGTGACAATGGAGGGTGTGGATTACTACATTGTGGCTGTGGATGAGAATGGCAACACAGCAAAAACAGAGGAATACTATATTCAGGTTCTGGAAGGTGCCGCACCCGAGTTAAACTCCGCTTTCATCACCATCATTTTCCTTGCAGCTTTTACTCTGTGGATCAGAAGGTCAAATTTCACCTAAGATTTCTCTGTATTTTTCCATCCTCACAACTTTTCCCTGCTCCTGCACGAGCCAGGTCATCCAGCAGAGTTCAATCGGTCTATAGCCACAAGCAATTGCGATTTCCTCACATTTTTTGATAAATGCAAAATCTTCTTGGACTGGCTTCTCTCCTGCCTTCACTAAAATCTCGTTGATAACTCTTTTCACAATTTTGTCAGGCATTACTGTGTCTATGCCTCCCATCATCCGCAAATACTGGTAAGTGATTAAGCCCACTCCACGCATTTTCCCGATTGGGTCTTTTTCCCAATGCTCCAAACTACTTTGCTGTGCCCATTCTCGCAACGCTTCTCTGTCATTCTTACCCAGTTGAGATAGATACGCTGCAATTTCCTTTGCCATCTGCAAGGAACGACGGTTTTTCCACACACTCCTCATCTCCTCCACATTTGCCATCGCCAAATCTTCAAGGCACTGAATTTCGCCATTATCCACAAATCGCCTCTTAAATTCCACAACCTTTGGCACGACTGCAGTGAAGTAATTAAGGCCAATGGAAGTAAAAGCCGCATCCATCACCATCAGCACAACACTGCCATGCCACCGCTGTGTGGCAAGACAGCGTTCACAATGCTCCTTTAGACCATAAACCTTTTGCATGTATTCATCTACAATGGATTTGAGGGCCATTGAAAGCAAGAATAACTCAATATCTTTATATCTTCCTCTTTCTATGCCTTTTCGGTGGTTGGCATGTATCACAAATACACCTATACAAAAAAACCAGTTGAGAGGGGCTATGCTGGGAGAACCTTATACATTGATTTGAGTAAGTCCATGGTCGAGGAAAAGCCAGTTACTGAAGAAATGAAAAACAAATTCATTGGTGGGAGAGGTTTCTGCCTCTACCTAATGTGGCATGCACTCCCATGGAATAAAAAGATAAAATGGGATATGCCAGAAAATTGCCTCTGTATCGCTTCTGGACCATTAGGCGGAACAACAATTTATCCAGGCAGTGGGAAGTCCATAGTCACAACAATCTCACCGCTTACAGATTCTGTGGTTGACTCAAATGTTGGTGGTTACTTTGGCCCCTACCTGAAATTCTCTGGTTTTGATGCACTCTGTGTTCAGGGAAAAGCAGAAAAAGAATGTGTGATTTTCATAAACGGGGATGAGGGATATGTAGAGATTGTAGATGCTGCTGGACTGCATGAGGATACCCACTTGCTTGCAGAGGAGCTGACTGCAAAGTATGGAGGCACCAACAAAAAATCCGTGAGTGTTGTCTCAAGTGGAAGTGCGGCTAAGTACATTCTTTACGGCTGCCTCAATTTCTCCTGGTATGACACTGTGCTGAATAAGGTAAGGGTGAAACAGGCGGGTAGAGGAGGAACTGGCACGGTGTTACGAAATAAAAATATTCTTGCAATTGTGGTGAAATGCTCTAATGTAACAGTCCAATCAAACAACCCTGCGGACATGAAGGCACTAATGGAGGCGGGAAAATACCATTCGTCTGAAATTCGAGAGCTTGACCCAAAACAAAACCAGATGCGAGAAATTGGGACTACACATCTCGTGAGCATTATGAATGACTTCGACCTTCTACCTGTGCATAACTTCCAGTATGGCTCACACCCTGATGCAAAAAACCTATATGCTGAGGAGTTCAGAAAATACTTTGGCAAAAACAAAAACAACGATTCCTGCTGGATTGGTTGTGCACTCTCCTGCTCTCACCATGTAAACAACTTCGTGCCGAAAACAGGGAAGTATGCTGGAAAGCCGGTGTTAGTTGATGGCCCAGAGTATGAGACAATAGCAGGAATTGGCTCAAATTGTGGCATCTTTGATATTGAGGCAGTAATTGAAGGCAACTTTTATTGCGATACATATGGCATAGACACAATCTCATTCGGAACAAGCCTTGCGTTTGCAATGGAGTGTTTCGAACGTGGCTTAATAAACAAAGAAATCACAGGTGGACTTGAACTTAAATTTGGAAATAAAGAGGCAATGCTCATTATTCTCCACCAGATGAGCAATGGCGAGGGCTTTGGCAAGATTCTAGGCATGGGTGTACGGAAAATGAAGGAGCATTTCGCAAAATTCGGAGCTGACAGGAATCTCATGAAAGACATTGGAATGGAAGTGAAGGGACTTGAATACTCAGAGTATGTTACAAAGGAAAGCTTGGCCCAGCAGGGTGGCTATGCCCTGGCACTGAAAGGTCCACAGCATGATGAGGCCTGGCTCATATTCTTGGATATGGTGAAGAAGTTGATGCCCACATTTGAACAGAAAGCAGAGGCATTATACTGGTTCCCGATGTGGAGGACCTGGTTCGGGTTAAATGGACTTTGTAAACTGCCCTGGAATGATGTTACGCCTCTTGATAATGCGCAGACAAAGGAACCAGCAAAAGTTATGAAACATGTGGAAAGTTATGCCAAGTATTTCTCAGCAGTTACTGGTAGAAAAGTGGGTGCAGACGATTTAATAAAGATGAGCGAGGTTGTCTACAATTTCCAGAGAATTTTCAATTTGCGAATGGGTTTTGGGACAAGAGAACACGACATGCCACCCTACAGGTCTGTCGGACCTGTGACAAAAGAGGAATACGAGAGCAGAAAGGAGAGATATGACAACCAGTTGCGGCAACTTGGTTACAATGTGGAAAAAATGAGCACTGAGGAGAAAATGAGGGAACTGAGAAAGTACAGGGAAGAGCAGTATCAAAAACTCTGTGATGCAGTGTATGCAAGGCGTGGCTGGACGAAGAATGGTGTTCCGACTATCGAGAAAGTGAAGGAACTAGGAATTGACTATCCTGAAGTAATTGAACTCCTGAAGAAGGCAAAAGGGGAGTAAAAAACACCATCAAAAATCTTTATATAATCCCTCTTTCTCCCTTTCCCTGTCGACGGCCATAGGAGCAGGGAAACACCCGGTCTCTTTCCGAACCCGGAAGTTAAGCCTGCTCGCGTTCCATGTTGTACTCCAGTGCGCGAGCCTGCGGGAAGCATGGAACGCTGTCGACACATGAGTTTTGGGTTTTTATGAGGTAAATATTTATTTTTGAAAAGATTATCTCAATCAATGGTAAATCAGAACTTTCCAACGGAATTACCATTCGTGGGGAGAAGCAAGGAGATTGCACAGCTCGTTGGCTATCTTGAGGAAACAAAGAATGGACATGGTTCCATTGTTTTCATTACTGGTCCTGTGGGAATCGGGAAAAGCAGATTGCTGGAAATTATTGAGAAGTATGCCATTGCTGAAGAATTTTGTGTACTAAAAGGTAGAGGACTTGATGAAAGCTCGGTCCCATACCTTCCATTTAAAGATGCATTTAGACAAATACCTGACTTAACGGAGGATACAAAAATCCCGATAGGAATTTCAATGTTTGAGGAGAAAACAACAAAGAACATAGAAACAATCGATGTCACTAGAGAAAGATACAGGATTTATGAGGAATATCACCAAAAGATAAAGACCCTTCTTGAATCTCGCCCTCTACTCATAATCCTAGACGATCTGCACTGGGCAGACCCAGAATCCCTAAATCTTCTGATGTATCTTTCTAAATTTGTGCAGGATGAAAAATTTTCAATTTTCTGTGCCTATCCAGATGACATAATTGTCCTCAAAAAATCTAAAGCGCTCCATGGCATGCTTGAAAAAATTGTGGGAGCAAAAGGAGTGCATACAGTAAAACTGGAACCATTGAAAATTGAGGAAACCGCTGTACTGCTTGAAGCCCTTCTTCAAACATGGAAAATTCCTTCAGAGCTCCTGAAAATAATTTATGAAAAGACAGAAGGAAACCCACTTTACATTGAAGAAGTCGCACATGTGGTGATCACCAAAGGTTTCTATGAACCGAGAACAAGAAAAATAAAAAGGGAATTAAGTGAGCTGGCTGTCCCTGAAACTCTTGTAAACCTTGTTAAAGGTAGAATTGAGATGCTGCCAGATAATGCCAAAAAACTTCTTTCCAATGCAGCAGTCCTAGGCAGAAGATTCAGATACGAAGATTTACAAAAATTAACTGAAATACCAGAGGAAGAACTGCTTTCTCTGCTTGAATTGCTTGTAAATAGTGGCTATCTAGTGGAAGAGAAAGGACTAGGAGATACATACCGATTTTCTCATAACCTATTTTACGAAGCGAGCTATGGAACACACACTGGGCTCCGCAGAAAAATGCTACATGAAAAAGCAGCAAAAATTCTGGAGGAAGAGATAGAGCAGAATGAGGCGACATTAAATGCTGTTGCGACCCATTACTGGATTTCCTGCAATTATCAGAAGTGTGCAAATTACTCAATCGTATTAGCAAAAAAAATGCTAGAAAAATTCGCAGTTGATGAGGCGATTGCACTTGCAAGACGCGCAAAAGAATGCATAGAACTGGCAAAAATAAATGACCCAAATTTAAGAATTGAAACGCACAATCTCATCGCAGAAGCGGCAATTCTTCAGGCATCCTGGGAGGTCGCGGTAGAAAACCTGATGGAATTGCGAAAATTGGCTAGAATGATAAAAGATGATGCACTTGAAATTGGAACTCTGCTAAAACATGCATTCGTGGAGCAGAAACGGGGCAACCCCCACGCCTCTCTGAACCTTCTCAGCGAAGCAGTTGAAATTGCAAAGGATGCAAATCTTAACAAGGAAATGGGCAAAATTTACAGGAGCATGGGCTTCGTCTATGAGAAAAGAGGGGATTACATAGCTGCCCAGTCCTACTACCTTAAGAGCTTGGAAATCTGTAAAAGATACGAAGATGAAATCGAGATGGCAGAGGTTTATCACAGGTACGGAACAAATTTGTTCATGATGGGAAAGGTGAAAGAGGCAGAGGAATATCTCTTAAGATGCGCAGATGTGAGAAAAAAATACAATCTCCTCACTCCCCTTGCGAACACCTACAACAACATCGGAGCAATCTATGCAACGCAAGGCAAGAATGAGAAGGCAGTGGAATATTATACGCTGGCAAAGGAGATTTTTGAAAAAACTCATGATGTTACAGGCCAGGCATTCATCTACAATAATCTCGGCGTGATTTACCACGATGCTGGAAACTGGGAGAAAGCAATGGAGTATTACAAGAAGGACTTTGAAACTAACACAAAGTTAGGAAACAAATGGGAATACTTGGTTTCTTCAAGCAACATTGGAAATCTTTACAAGGACATGGAGGACTACGAGAAGGCAAAGGAATTTTATAAGATTGCACTGGCTGTAGCGGAAGAATTGGGTGAAAGAAGGGTCTCCGTGAAAGTGCTTGCAAATCTAGCCCTCGTACATGCAAAGGAAGGCAACTGGGAAAGCGCAGAGGAATATATCCAAAGAGCATTGCTCGCCCTTGCCGAAACAAAATCGCCAGAGGTTGAAGCGTCCGTTTACTTTTCAGAGGGCATCATCAAAAGAATGAGAAAGATGTATACGGAAGCAGAGGAGAGTTTTAATAGATGCATGGAGATTTATAAGCTAACGAATGCTGCAGGTGAGATTGCAGCCCTGCATCTGGAGATCGGAATTTTAGAGAAAGAAAAGGGAAACATGGAAAGGGCTATGGAGCATTTTAAAACTGCACTTGATTACTTCGAAAAAACCCATGCAGTAAAATTCATTGAACGAATTAAAAAAGAAATGGGTTAGCCTACTTTCTCCCATCTTTCAAGTTTCTGGATTGAGGAGAGGGTGCCTCCCTGCTTTATTTCTTCCCTGAGCCGATTTTCCCGTTCCATTACCTCAACCGCACGATTCGCAATCTGGACTGCATCCTTCTGGGGAACGACAACAACACCGCTCTCATCTCCAATGATCCAATCACCAGTGGAAACTACCTGGCCTCCGCAAACAATCTCCACACCAATTTCTCCAAATCCCTTTGGCTCTCCAGCACAAGGAACTACATGTCTTGCGAATACTGGAAAATCAATATTCAGAATTGTATCAATGTCTCTCACAGCTCCATCTATCACAACACCCGCAACCCCCTTCACCTTACAACTCCAGGATGCTAGTTCTCCCCAGACCGCTGTTGTGCCACTCCCCGCATCTATGACTATCACATCTCCCTTGCGAGCCCTATCAATCGCTTCCACTGGCTTTGCCCAATCTCCATCGATTGTTCTAACAGTGAGCGCCCTGCCCACCATCTTTCTATTGCGGTTTATGCACGGCTTGATGCCTTTCATCGCTCCTTTTCTATGCATCGCATCAGAGATGTTGGGTGTGGACACCTTTGAAAATGCCTCAAAAAGCTGTTGTTCGCTGTATTTCTTGAAGTCCTCTGTTTGTTGTGGAATGCCTGAAAGTATGGCTTCTTTTATTTTTGCAGCTGCGTCCTTCACATCCTTTGCCTTTATGATTGCACTTCCGACTATGATTATGCTTGCACCCGCATTTACTGCTTCTGCTGCAGTCTCTGAGTTAATGCCGCCCGCAACGCCAACAGGCACTGGTGCAATCTTCACAATCTCCCTCAACTCATCAAAAATACTCTTTGCAGACATCTGCTGGTCGATTCCGAGATGGAGACAGACATAGTCCACCCCAAGCTTGGCTGCTTCAGCAATTCTCTTCTTCTTGTTCTCCACACCAAGCAAATCCAACATTATCTTTGCTCCATACTTTCGCCCTGCCTTTACTGCCTCTGTAATTGTAGAATCATCTGCAACACCCAGAACACAGACCACATCCGCTCCTGCTTTTGCAGCAATCTCCACCTCAAAACCGCCTACATCCATCGTTTTCATGTCTGCAACAATCACCTTGTCCTTGAATTTTCTTTTTAAGGCACGAACTGCATCAAGTCCATGGCTTTTAATTAGAGGTGTTCCCGCCTCCACCCAGTCAGCACCACCAGCCACGGCCTCTCCTGCAATTTCAAGGGCTCGCTCTATGTTTTCCATATCCAGAGCAACCTGAAGAACTGGTTTCTCATGCATGATAACAGGAAGGGCAATGGAGGATAATAAGGTTTTGAATTATTGCAGCACCCCATGACTTCGGAAGGTTGGTATGAGCCACACAAGCTTTTACGCTGTCCCTTACCAATTTTCCACAGAGAAAATGAAATCAGAGGAGTAAACCATACTTTCATGTATTTGTTAAATGGTTCGTAT